>CAIWIS010000441.1 GCA_903912795.1 uncultured Bacteroidales bacterium | reverse complement strand
GAAACTACGATGATCACCATTTTGAAAAAAAGTTGTTTAATTGAAAAAAAAGTATTATATTTGCGCGCTCAAATTGAGAGCAACATCAATTCGTTGTATTAACTAAATTAAGGAGGAAACAAGCAATAGCTAAACAATTATTTATCAGGCCTAATAAGGGTAGAGAAAAAGAACAACCCAATAGAATTAACGAGAAAATTAAAGGTCTAAAAGAAGTACGTTTGGTGGGCGATAATGTCGAACAAGGCATATATCCGTTCGAGCAAGCCCTGAAAATAGCCGATGATTTGGAATTAGACTTGGTTGAAATATCGCCAACAGCAGTTCCGCCGGTTTGTAAAGTGGTTGATTATCAAAAATTCTTGTATCAACTTAAAAAACGCGAAAAAGAACAAAAAGCCAAAACAGCTAAAGTAATTTTAAAAGAAATCAGATTTGGTCCTCAGACAGATGATCATGATTATAACTTTAAGTTGAAACACGCTCAGGAATTTCTGAAAGAAGGCTGTAAAGTAAAAGCTTATGTGTTTTTCAAAGGTCGTTCAATTCTTTTTAAAGAACAAGGCGAAATGCTTTTAGCTCGTTTTGCAACTGATTTAGAGGATTTTGCTAAAGTGGATCAATTACCACAGCTCGAAGGTAAACGCATGATTATCATGTTTTCGCCAAAAAAACCAAAGTGATTTTTTTTATCAATTAAATATATAAACAATGCCAAAAATGAAAACTAACTCCGGTGCCAAAAAAAGGTTTACCCTTACCGGAACAGGAAAGATTAAAAGAAAACATGCTTTTAAACGTCACATTTTGACTAAGAAAACAACCAAGCAAAAACGTAACTTAACTCATGGAGCTCTTGTATGCAAGACCGACTTGACAAACGTTAAAGAAATGCTTTGTTTGAAATAGTCAGAATACTAAACTTTTAAAAACATTTTCTTATTTAAAAAAACAGAATGCTTTTAGCACAAAAGATCGTGAGCAAAACACGACGCTAACATTCACAAATCATTTTTAATTATGCCAAGATCAGTAAATCACGTTGCTTCACGTAAAAGAAGAAAAAGAATTTTAAGCCTCACCAGAGGTTATTTTGGAGGTCGCCGCAATGTGTGGACCGTAGCTAAAAACACGTGGGAAAAAGGGTTGCAATATGCTTACCGCGACCGTAAAACCAAAAAACGTAACTTCCGTGCTTTGTGGATACAACGTATTAATGCAGCAGCTCGTTTGGAAGGTTTATCGTATTCAAAATTAATGGGCGCTTTACACAAAGCTGGTATCGAAATGAACCGCAAAGTATTAGCCGATTTAGCAATGAATCACCCAGAAGCTTTTAAAGCAATTGTATTGAAAGCTAAAAACGCTTAGTTTATAAAATACTATTATACAAACCAAAAAGCTGCCATTAAATTTTTAATGGCAGTTTTTTTATGTCATAATTTTTATGCAAATTAAATTGTATCAACTCGCTTTTTTGTTGTTGGTTTTATTCGCTTCGTGTAATAAGCCTGCTAATAATCAGTCATCTATCGCCAATGATAGTACGCTTTTTTTGAATGATAGCACGCTTCAGGCTATTGAAAATCCCCATTTAGTAGCTTTTAGAGCCTATATTCAACAACTCGACAGTGCTGATGCTAAGTCGATGGAATTATCAATGAATGAGTTTAAACGTATTTTTCAGAATAAATCAACCGGTTTATGTGATTCAGCATATTGCATTTATCAAGAATTGATTGATACGCTTGAATTAAAGCTAAACGACAAATTGATGAACGACACGACGGATTATTTGCCATTATTTACAAACACAACTATATCGAAGAAGTTGAAATTGGCAAAAGCTGAGTTATTGAAATATGGGTTTAGGTATGCTGTATCAGAAGGTCAGGTATATATTGAACAAGATAGGAGTTATTTAATTAAAAACCTAATGCCTTTGTTTTCGGAACCAATGAAAGCTTATTTACAGCAAATAGAAAAAGAAAACCGCGAAGGTTTTATTGATGATGCAGGCATAGTAATTCAGCCCAAGCAACATGTTGACCGTATAATTTGGTACGAGCAATTTATTGCTGAAAATCCTGACTTTATGCTGATTAAAAACTGTAAATCATATAAAAAAGCCTATCAAACCTATTTATTTACAGGCATTGACAATACTAGATTGTTTGAAGATGAGGAAAATATGGTGTTATCGTCCTATTTTATTACAGCATATAATTATTTGTCAAAGGTTTATCCACAAAGTGAGCTAGCATTGTTGGTACAACCTTTCCGATTGGCTATTGAACAAAAACAACTCTCGGTTGTTGAAGGCTTGTTAAAGAAATACACTATAAAAGGACTCATTTTTAGTCAAGGGATTTGACGAGGTAGAAATTAAGAAATTTAAAACTGCCCCTAGCCCCTAATGGGGATGTGAATTAGTACCGAATAGTCATTCTTTAAGCCCCTTTAGGGGTTTGGGGCAGAATTTGCAAAGCATATTATTACATCAAACGCATGACTTCGAACAAAAATATTTTCAAAATTACTTATCCCATTTTTCTGACATTAATATCTCAGAATATTGTGAATGTTACTGATACAGCATTTTTAGGAAGAGTAGGAGAGGTTGAACTAGGAGCATCGGCCATTGGAGGTGTGTTTTATT
>CAIWIS010000440.1 GCA_903912795.1 uncultured Bacteroidales bacterium | reverse complement strand
GGAACTATTCTTGAATAATTAAGTTTATAGTTAGTATTTGCTGTTGTAAATTGCAAAATACAAGTAAAAGCTACAAGTAAAAATGTATTAAGTTTATTCATAAAATCAATTTGGTTTAATAAAATAGATTTATTTAGTAAAAATACAAAAAACATGCCTGTAATTATAAAGTATAACTATCAGGTTTATAAATAAGTAAATGTTACTTATTTAAGTACTTTAATCAAAACTAAGTAAATTATTATACCACAAATATGGTATAATAAATGCATATAATATGGTATTGTTTAGGGTGTATTTACGTAGTATTTTTGCATTACATACAATTTAAAAAACAAAGCAATGAACTCAAATGCAATATGCCCAATTTCGAATATGAAGATTGATGAAAATGTAGCTCGTTTTAATGGTCTTTTTACAGTAGTATTATTATCTGTTTTTGCAATTACTCAAAACTATATTCCAATAGTATTTTTATTAATTGATTTTTTTCTTCGTAGTGCTGAACTTTCGGCTTATAGCCCTTTAGCAATCTTATCGAAGTATGTAATTAATGTGTTTAATATTTCCAAAAAGCCAATAAATGCTGGGCCAAAGATTTTTGCAGCACGAATAGGTGTACTTTTTAGTCTTGCAATACTTGTTTGCAGTGTAATTGGTTTAGAAACAGTATCTTATATTTTAGTTGCAATTTTCGGATTATGTGCATTTTTAGAGGCTGCATTTAGTTTTTGTGTAGCATGTCAGATTTATCCAATACTATTTAAACTGACTTACAAAACAAAAAATGCATTTTTATAGATTCAAAATATACTTAGTAATAAAAACGAAAACAATCAGATATTAAATATTTGATTGTTTTTGTTTTAACGTAAGTATAGCCTCACCTACTATAAAATTACTACCAATTATCAGTACAAGGTCGTCAGGAGAAGCAGAATTAATTGCATCTAAAACAGCAAGTTCAACAATTGAATACGAATTACCTACTAATCCATGTTTTGAGGCTTGAATTTGTAATTCGTTGGCTGGCAAAGCACGAGCAATATTGGCATTTGTAAAATAATACATTGCATCGGAAGGTAAAAGTTTTAATACCGAAGAAATGTCTTTATCATTAACCATCCCAAAGACGATTCTTAAGATTTTGAATTTTAATGACTTTAAATGATTTGAAATTTCACCTATACCTGCTTCGTTATGTGCTGTATCGCATATTATTAATGGATTTATTCCAAAGCATTGCCATCGACCCATAAATCCGGTTAACTCAGTAACAGACTTAAATCCTTTGTAAATATCCGATTTTGATATTTGAAAATTTAATTTTTGTAGAATTTGAATAGTTTTATAAACAGTAGAAATATTCTTAATTTGATAGATCCCACCTAATCCAACTTCAAAAACATCCTCGTTATTTATTGACAGAAGCACTTTATCAATACTTTGTTCTATGACTTTAATAATAACCTCATTTTCAGCATAATATATTTCAGATTTATTTAGCGAAGCAGCATTAGTAAAAACTTTATAGGTATCTTCGTTAAACTCTCCTATTACAACAGGAGTTTTAGGTTTTATAATTCCAGCTTTTTCGAAAGCAATTTTCTGAAGTGTATCGCCCAGAAATGCAACATGATCGAAACTAATATTGGTAATTACCGATACTTCGGGCTTAATAATATTCGTACTATCGAGTCGCCCTCCTAAGCCAACCTCAATTATTGCAATATCAACCTGTTGGTCAGAGAAATAGCTAAAGGCCATTGCCATTGTAGCTTCGAAGAATGAAGGTTTAATGAGCTCAAAATCAACATTGTATTTTTCAACATAATTTATAACATATTGATTATCAATTGGCTTTCCATTCACTTTAATTCGCTCTGAAAAATCGACTAAATGTGGTGAAGTATAAAGTCCAATTTTGTATCCAGCCGATTGCAAAACTGCAGATAAAAGGTGCGATACAGATCCTTTACCATTCGTCCCGCCAACATGAATAGTTTTATAATTCAAATATGGGTGCATGGTTAAGTCCATTAATTTCAATGTATTAGTAAATCCAGGTTTATAAGCATCTGCTCCAGTTAAATGGAAAACTGGCATACTATTATACAGATATTGAAGAGCTTCGCTGTAGTTCATATTCATAATTTTGTAGTACAAAAGTACTAATTTTAAGGACATAGAAATTGAATTTTAGTTGTTTTTTGCTAAACAAATAAATATCAACTGTTTTTTTGTAAATTTGCATTTATAATCAACCACAAATCTCTATAATGACTAACAAAAAAACACTACAATATATATTTATACATCAAGATGACGATGTTAATAAACTTGTTTTAAAAAAACGAACTGACATAGAGATTGATTATGATTTTGCATTCAAACAAATAGCAGGACGACAAAGAGTTAAGTCAAAACTTCCATCGTTTTATCACAATAAGGAACTAATTTACCCTCCACAACTAAATATTGAGCAATGTTCCTCTGAATCAACAGCTTTGTATAAAAAATCACTATGCGAAGGTTTTTCAATGGCTGATTTAACTGGGGGGTTCGGTGTTGATTTTTATTATTTATCAACTAATTATAGAGAGTCATTTTATATTGAACAAAACACTGAACTTTGTGAAATTGCAAATCATAATTTTAAAATATTAGGATGTATAAACCACACAATTATCAACAAAAAAGCGGAAGATGCGATTGATGATTTACCAGAATTAGACTTAGTTTATATTGATCCAGCACGAAGAAATAAAATTGGAAGTAAAACTGTTTTTATAAGTGATTGTGAGCCTGATATTTCAATTTTGCAAAAACGTATTTTGCAAAAATCGAAAAAACTAATGGTTAAGCTTTCGCCTATGCTTGACATTTCGTCTGCAATTAAAATTTTAAAAAATGTACATGAAGTTCATATTTTATCAGTAGCAAATGAATGTAAGGAGATTCTTTTAATTTTAAAAACAGAAATGGTTGAACGTATTAAGTTTATAGCTGTGAATATTGTAAATAATAGTAAAACTGATATTTTTGAGTTTTTTAAGGAAGATGAATCGGCATGTTTAATTTCTAATTCACAGGAAATTAAAAAGTTTTTATATGAACCAAATTCGTCCATTCTAAAATCTGGTGCATTTAAATCAATAGCCTTAAACTTTAATTTACTTAAATTACATAATAACACACATTTATATACTTCGAACGATTTAATATCTGATTTTCAAGGACGAATTTTTGAAGTTGTTGATTTGGTTGGAAACAGCAAAAAGGATATGATTGAAATCAAAATCAAATATCCTAAAGCCAATATATCGACTCGAAATTACCCTTTGAAACCAGAGGAACTTAAGAAAAAACTTGGAATTGAAGATGGAGGAGATATTTTTATTTTTGCCTGTACCATTGAAAAAGATTTAAAAGTATTGATAATTTGTAGAAAAGCCTAAAAATTTCAATTATTATTGTTTTCAGATTAAACTACATATCATATTTTAAGTCAACATTAAAAAATCTATCAAAAAATTTAAGATATCGCTAATTTATATGAAAAACTTCAAATCACTTCTTTTTTTCCTGTTGTTTACAACAATTGTTCAAGCCCAACACTCAATTCAATCCACTGTATTAGATTCGAAAAATAATTTAGCCATTGAAATGGCTACAGTACGTCTACTTCGTGCAAATGATTCGTCGCTTGTGCAGGGAGCGCAAACCAATGTAAAAGGCGATTTTATTTTAAATAAGATTAAAGCTGGAAGTTATATTCTGAAAATCAGCACTATAGGCTATAACGACTATAACAAAAACATAATTGTTGATAAAAAGGATATTATTCTACGAAGCATTTTATTGTCTGAAAATGTGAAACTGCTTCAAGAAGTAGAAGTAAAAGGAACTGCAGCTCAAATGGTTGTAAAAGGTGACACAATGGAATATAATGCTACAGCTTTTAAAACACAAGAAAATGCTGTTGTCGAAGATTTATTAAAGCGATTACCCGGAGTTGAGATTTCATCGGAAGGGAAAATTACTGTGAATGGTCAGGAGGTTAAAAAAATACGCGTTGATGGGAAAAAGTTTTTTGGAAACGATGTGGAAATGACCACTAAAAACCTTCCAGCAGAAATGATTGATAAAATTCAGGTTTTGGAACAAAAATCAGATATGGCATTGTTAACTGGTTTTGAAGATGGAGACACTGAACGTATTATTAACCTCACTCTAAAACCAAACCGTAAGAAAGGAATGTTTGGTACCTTTACGGGAGGAGCTGGAGTTGATACAAATGAAGATGTACGATACGATAATAATATGTTTCTGAATATTATGCGTGGTGAGTCACAAACAGCATTTACTGGAGGTGCAAACAATATAAATGCATCGCGAAGTAGCAGAGGTCGATTTGGAAGTGGTAGTCCTTCGGGGGGAATTACAGCGACTCAGAACTTAGGAGTGAACAATAATACTGAAGTAAATGCAAAATTAAAAATTGGAGGCGATGCTAGTTTTAATCATTCAGATAATTTTAGCGATACTAAAACCAACAAACAGAGTTATTTATCAGAATCAGTTTCGAATGATACCACAAACACAATTGCAGGAAATAATCAGTATTCTGGAAGTTTAAGATTAGAAGCTGAATGGAAAATTGACTCGTTGAGAACTCTTGTAATACAGCCAACTATAGATTATTCTACTTCTGAAACGTATAGTAATAAGGAATATGATTATTATACGAATGGTAGTAGACGTAGTTGGGGAGATACCAATAATTCAGGTACTACAGATAAAATATCGGGTGGTCTAAATTTGATATATAGTAAAAAATCGCCTATTAAAAAGGGAAGAACATTTACAACAAGTGTAAATACAGGGTTTTCGCAAAGTAATAGCGAAAGTTTTAATATATCGAACAGATATACCAATAGTGGTATTACGAATGTAAATCAACGAACTGATAATATTTCAGATAGATATAATGTGAATTTGCGTGTATCATTTGTAGAACCACTTTGGAATGTAAAAAACATGCTTGAAACTTCTGTTTCGGTAAGAGCAGCCACTAGTACATCGGACAAAATGCAATATAATAATTTGAACGAAGGTAAGCTCGATAGCACTTATAGCAATACCTTTAAAAACAATTTCTTTAACGAAACATTAGAATTAAATTATCGATACACCGAAAAAAACTATAATTTGACTTTAGGATTCAAAGGTGAGCCTTCGCAAACATATAGTTACCGTACTTATGCCAATGGAGTTATACGACCATACGAAACTGAGGTAATAAATTTTGCTCCAAATGCACGATTCCAATATAATTTTGGTAAAAAAGAATTTGCTCGTATTGATTATAGGGGTAATACAGACCAACCAAGTATAAGTCAGATGCAGCCTGTTAAAAACAATTCGAATCTAATGAATGAAACAGTTGGAAATCCAAATTTGAACCCATCGTTTTATCAATACTTACGGTTTATGTATAGCAGGTTTAATGATAAAAAGTTCTCATCGTTTAGCGCTTGGTTTAGCGGAGGTATTACTAAAGATGCGTTAGTAACAAATAGTATATATAACGAAACAAATAAACAATACAGTCAGACTGTGAATGCTTTACAAAACCCATATAACTTTAATGGAAATATTATGTTTAACACTCCGCTGATAGCTAAGCGTTTACATTTTAACACAAGCACTTCGGGCGGTTACAATATGCGATACGGATATACTTCAAGAAAAAACGAAATTGATATCAATACTGAAAATTTAGAATTAGGCGACTTAAGTAAAACAGGGCGCGTAAATGTAGAGCAATCTCTTTCGCTTACATTTACACAAGATATAATTGAAATTGGAACTCGAGGAAATTTCAAATACTCTAATACTGTAAACAACCTTAATCCAACACCATCAAGTACTTACGACTGGACTGGTAGTGGAAATTTGGTACTGCATTTACCTTATAGCATTAATATAAGCTCAGATATAAATTATACCACTCGTAAGGGCTATAGTAATTTTGATTTAGACGAAACAATTTGGAATGCTTCAATTGATAAAACCTTGTTTAAAGGAAAAGG
>CAIWIS010000439.1 GCA_903912795.1 uncultured Bacteroidales bacterium | reverse complement strand
GTTTTCGATAATTTCAATTTTGGATGATACTTTTGAACCACCCATAATAGCTGTAAACGGACGAGCTGTATCGGTCATAACTTTTTGTACTGCAATTACTTCTTTTTCCATTAAGTAACCAAACATTTTGCTGTTTTCGTCGAAATATTTAGCAATAAGAGCAGTTGAAGCATGAGCACGGTGAGCTGTTCCAAAAGCATCGTTTACATAACAAGTAGCGTACGAAGCCAATTTTGCAGTAAAATCCTTTTGACTTTCTTTAATTACTTTCTTGGCAGCAGCTTTATCGTCGTCATTAGCAAATTCGCCACGTGGTTTGCCTTCTTCTTCGGCATAAAAGCGTAGGTTTTCGAGTAATAACACTTCGCCAGCTTTAAGATTTGCAGCTTTTGTAGTAGCTTCGTCGCCAGCACAGTCTGATGCAAATTGAACTTCGGTACCAAGCAATTCGGATACGCGAGCTATAATTGAATTCAAGGAGTATTTTAAGTCCGGATTTTTTTTAGGGCGACCCATGTGCGAAGCAATAATTAAGCTACCACCATCGGCAAGAATCTTTTTTAGCGTTGGCATAGCAGCGCGAATACGGGTATCGTCAGTAATTTCGAGATTTTCGTTCAATGGAACGTTAAAGTCTACACGAACAAATGCTTTTTGTCCAGCAAAATTAAAATTGTCAATTGTTTGCATTATGAAATATATTTATGAGTTTTATTTTTAAACTGAAAGTAAAACTGGCGTTTTGAGAGCACAAAGATACAATAATATCACCTATCGTCAAATAGAATTGATGATTAATTTGTTTTAAATTGATATTTTATTTTTGCCAGTTCCTCGTTTGCTTCTACAATTTTATTCTTTAAATTTTCTTTGTATTTTACTAATTTATCTTGTAAATCAGGATTACCATTAGCCATAATTTGTACAGCAAGAATACCCGCATTTAAAGCACCGTTAATGCCTACAGTTGCTACAGGAATTCCCGGAGGCATTTGTACTATTGCTAACAGAGCATCCATACCATCGAGGCTAGCGTTAATAGGAACTCCAATTACCGGAAGTGTTGTCATCGAAGCTATTACACCAGGCAAATGAGCAGCCATACCTGCGGCAGCAATTATTACTTCTATGCCATTTTCGCGTGCATTTTTAGCAAATTTTTCAACAGCAGCAGGTGTACGGTGCGCCGACAATGCATTAATTTCGAACGGAATTTCAAATTCGTTCAACAGTGCAGCAGCCTTTTCCATAACCTTTAAGTCGGAAGTACTGCCCATAATAATACTTACTTTTGGTTTCATATCAAAATTGTTAATTATTTAGTTGACCTTATCCGAGTAATTTGGCATAAGCATCTGCCGACAACAAAGCATCTACTTGTGCTGGGTTCGACACTGAAATTTTCACAATCCAACCTTTACCATAAGGATCTTCGTTAACCAATTCAGGTTTATCAGTTAGTTCATCATTGTACGCAAGTACTTCGCCATCAACAGGTAAAAACATTTCCGACACCGTTTTAACAGCCTCTACTGTACCAAAAACTTCACCTTCGTTGAGTGTTTCGCCTACTGTTTCAACTTCTACATAGATAATTTCGCCCAATTCACTTTGTGCATAATCTGTTATACCAATAAATGCTTCTTGACCTTCAACGCGAATCCACTCATGGTCGCTGGTGTACTTTAAATTTGCTGGAATGCTCATTTTGTTTAATTTTTAATGTGATATATGTTATTTAAAATATATTTTTGAATGAATAGGATAATGATCCGAATACTTTACTTTATCGATTATTAAATCGTCGGTACTAAAAAAATTGGAATCGTAAAAAATATAATCAATCCTAAATCGGTAAATTGATAAATTCAATGTCCAACCCAAGCCAAATCCTGTTTCGGCAAAAGCATCAGTCAAATCACCTTTAATGGTTGAATAAGTGTACGAAGCTGGAACATCGTTAAAATCGCCACAGACAAGAACTTTGTAAGGTGAGTCTTTTATTTCATAAGCAATTCTATCGGCCTGATTAGCGCGACGTTTATAGCCAATAAAGAGTTTTCGCGATAGTTTTTTGGTTGTACCTGATAAATTTTCCGAATTAAAGTCCTGCTTTAATTCAATGGGTAAATGTCGGTCACGCTCAGTTAATCTATTCGATTCTAAATGATTATTAAACAGACGAATGGTATCTTTTCCAACTTTAATATCCGAATAAATGGATACGCCATAATCTGTTTTTTTCGAAATATTTACTTTGTCGACAATAGGATATTTTGAAAAAGTAGCAATACCGGATCGCTTCCAATTTTCTTCCTGACGATATTCAACATGTTTGTAGGGATAATTTTTGAAAATTCGTTGTATATCGTTGTGTGTAAGATACTCGCTACTAACTTTTGGCGATACTGCAAATTCCTGCAAACAAACAATATCAGCATCTGTTTCAATAATGTGTTTAATTATTTCATTGGGATTGTTTGGTTTGTGTTTTTTCAAATGACCAAACAACATGGTATTATAACTTAAAACAGTGATGTACTTTTCAGATTTCTCCGATTTTGTTTTTCCAAAATGAAGCGGAATGGTATTACTAATTTGCTTTGAAGCCAAAATAAGTAGCGATAGTGAAATAAGAAAATGCCATTTGCGTGCCGAAAGCCAAAATATGACAAAAAAAACATTTAAAGCAATGGTAAATGGGAAAATTAGAGTAGAAAAAACAGGTAGAGCAAAATCGTTGGGATTAATGAATGAAGCGCACAAAGTAATAACCAGCAAAGCGGCTACGGCAATATTTGCCAAAAGCATGGTTCCTTTTACTAATATCCGACCAAACATAGATTTTTTTAAATAGAAATTTTTGTATTTAATTACCTATTGTCCATTTTTTCCCTGTTCAAAAAGACGTTTTTTTTCAACCTCCGAAAGACTATCGTAACCCGATGTTTTAATTTTATCAAGAATGCGGTCAATTTCCTTCATTCTATTGGCTTTCTGCTGATTAAATTCAGCATCAGTCATTTTTCGACCCGTGTAAGCAGTATTCCTTTTAATCTTTAACTTTTGGGGTTTGAATAAATCATAAACCCAGTCAATTAATTTGTTTAATCCTGCCGTAATATCTCTTCCTTGCTGCAAAGATACAATAAAAAAATAACCTGTCAAAGCACCTCCAAGATGTGCTATTTCGCCTCCTGCATTACTCGAAGTAATGCTAAAAAAACTAGTGAGTACAGCCAAAGCGGCTATATACTTGAGTTTCACGTTACCAATAAACAGGAAACGCATCTCCATATTTGGCGACTTCACTGCTACTGCCAAAATAATGGCCATGATGGAGGCCGAAGCACCCAATAAAATACTGCTTTGAATTACTGGCTTAAAGTATGGAAATAAATTATAAGCGCCAACGAACAATACAAATCCCATTAGGCCTCCAATAATATAAATCCCAACTAATTGTTTTTGCGAAAAATAAATCAGAAATAATTTTCCAAACCAATAAAGTGCGAGCATATTAAATGCAATATGAAAAATACCCTCGTGCAAAAACATATAGGTAAATGCAGTCCAAGGTTTATATACAAAAGTAGCCATACTAGCTGGTGCTGCTAATATATCAATAGGCATAATGCTATACTGATTAAATAAAACAAACACAATTTTCAACGTCTGAATAACGGCAAAAACAGCCAGATTGATAAAAATAATGCGAGTCAAGGCATCGCCACTTTTAAATTTGCTTTTTATAAAATTAATTATATCCATTGTCCAAATGCTTGTAAAATCTAGTATTTAATTTTTCTTTTTCCAATACAAAATCATAAACACACCAAAAAGCATTCCACCTAAGTGTGCAAAATGTGCTACATTATCGCCTGAAAAATTAGCAACACCTAAAAACAATTCCATAACACCATACAAAAGTACAAATATTCGAGCTTTTATTGGAACTGGAAAAAATAGCATCATAAGCCGAGCTTCGGGAAATAACCAACCAAAAGCTAGAAGTAAACCAAATACAGAGCCCGATGCACCAACCGTTATAGGGAGATTCATAAACATGTTTTTCATTTCCATAATTGAAACAGCATCGAATGAAGCTAAACCTGTAATGCGAAAATATTTGGCCAACTCAGCTTCGAAAGGCATCAAAATACTCCCTGAATTAGCGGCAATACCTTCGTTCATCGCATTAATCAACGATTGATACTCTACTGTCCAAAAAACTTGCTGTATGATACCAGCACCAATACCAGTTATAATATAATAAGTCAGAAACTTACGAGAGCCCCAAAGATTTTCAAGCGAACTCCCAAACATGTAAATTGCAAACATATTAAAAAACATGTGATTAAAACCACCATGCATAAAACCAAAAGTAATAAGCTGTGCCGGATTAAATTTTTCGGAGCCCCAATAGTGCATTCCCAATATATCGGTTAAGTCAACCTCCATACCCCAGCGGCGAAAAAATCCTGGTAAAACTAAAGTGGCTAACCAAAGTATGATATTTATTGCCAGTAAGTTTTTTACAACTGGCGGAATACTGTCGAGAAACGATGAACGATTAAACATAATTTAAACTATATAAGTAAAAATAAAATCATTGTATTTAACACGCGATAAAAACGCAAAACCCACAACAAACTATAAACGATTAAAACTAAAAATTGTTCTGAAACACACTAATACTAGGCACTTACAAATAGTACAACAACAAAAAAGGTATGTAAAAACACACTAAACACTCTAAATTACATGTTCTACAACATATTTTTTGAGTATTTGAAAAAAATATTAAAAAAAGTTCTTTTTTTTGTTTGTCATTTATAATCAAAAGATTACATTTGCAAAATCAAATTGTATAAAAATTATTTTAAACACTAATTATTCACAAAAAAAAGTATTATGAACAAAGCAGAATTAATTAATGCTGTAGCTGCTGAAGCAGGTTTAAGTAAAGTTGATGCTAAAAAAGCCCTCGATGCAGTAGTTAAAAGTGTATCAAATGCATTGGTTGCAGGCGACAAAGTAAGTTTAGTTGGATTTGGCACTTTTTCGGTAGCTGCTCGCTCAGCTCGTTCAGGCATCAACCCTGCAACAAAACAAGCTATTAAAATCGAAGCAAAAAATGTTGCAAAATTTAAAGCTGGTGCTGAATTAGCTGCTGCAATAAACTAAACTTCAGTAGTTTTTAAAAAAAAATAAAAATGGAATATCGAATCTCGATATTCCATTTTTATTTCAGAGCATTCGGTTTAAAACTACTTTAAAGCTAATTTCTTTTTAACTGCTGCAGTAATATCGTTTGATGTTGGCGACTTGTAAATCACAGCTTGTGAACCTAAATCAAAAATATAAGTATATTTACCTTCAACTGCAACATCATTAATTGCTTTAGTCACTTTATCGCGAATAGGGATAAACAAATCTTGTTGTTTTTTCTGAATTTCTTGATAAGCAGTTTGACGGAAAGTATTTACACGTGTTTCAATTTCTTGAATTTCAGTAATACGCACTTTTTTAATACCTTCGGGCATGCTATCTTGTTTTTCTTGAAATTCTTTTACCTTTGCATTATACTCTTCCTGCATTTTCATAATTTCACCTTCGTATTGCTTTCCAACTTCATCCACAGTTTTTTGAATGTTGGCAACTTCAGGCATTAACGAAATCACATCCTGACTATTGATATGGCCAAATTTAGCGTCTTGTGCAATAAGGCCTACTGGTAATGCGCAAAGCGCAAATAAAACAAATTTTTTAATCATGTTCATTTTTTTATTAATATAATTATTTTTATTTTTTCGGATTGCAAAGATAAATATTTATTTTGAATAACCTAATTTTTGCAGTACTAAGTCACTTATATCCAACTTTTGTGAAGTGAAAATGATATTCATCGAAGTTCCCTTATCGAAAACCATGCCAAAATCTTTGTCTTTGCTAATCTCCTGAATAGCAGCATATACTTCGTCCTGAATAGGTTTCATTAAACTTTGACGTTTCTTGAACAATTCGCCTTCGGCTCCAAAGTACTTCTTTTTTAGTTCGTTAGCAGCCTTTTCTTTGGCAATTATTTCTTCTTCTCGTTTCACTTTCATATCATCCGAAAGGAAAACCAATTCGGTCTGATAATTTTTATACATTTTCTGTACTTCCTGCATTTGAACTTCCACTTCCGACTGCCATTTTTTCGAAATTTGGTTAATCTGTTCGTTTGCGGTTTCGAACGATGGAATATTTTTCATAATATATTCCATATCCACCATTGCAAATTTTTGAGCATTTGAACTGAAAAACGCCCCTAAAACAAAGCTTATTACTAAAATTACTTTTCTCATGATATTAAAATTTTAATATTTGAATTTAAATCTTTCGATTGAAACTAGACAAATACTTTGCCAAATTCTTAAAGTTACTGCCCCAAGCCCCTAAAGGGGATGTGAAGTTAACTTTGTCTCTTATATTCGAATCATTTATTTAATTGATAATCACTTCGAATACAACTCTTTAAGCCCCTTTAGGGGTTTGGGGCAGTATTATATTTGTTCTATAAACTTTATACTATAAACTACCCTACAATTCTTGTCCTAACACAAAGTGAAATTGACTTCCTCCTTGTTTGCCATCTACACCTTTGTCAAATCCATAAGCCCAGTCAATCCCCATCATACCAAACATAGGAAGGAAAATACGCACACCTACACCAGCTGATCGTTTCAAATCAAATGGACTATAATCCTTTAAACTCCGAAAGCAATTTCCTGCTTCGAGGAATGTAAGTGCATATATGGTTGCCGATTGTTCCAACGAGAGTGGATAACGAAGCTCCATGGAGAATTTATTGTACAAATAACCTGTATACGAACCTGTTGTACGATCTTGTGGCGTAAGAGAGCCACTTTCGTAACCACGCATGGCTATATAATCGGTTCCATAACTGGTATAAGCCGACATACCATCGCCACCCATATAAAAGGTTTCGAAAGGTGATCTTGCTTGTTCGTTAAAATGCCCTACGTACGAAAACATCATACGACTCATCAAAATCAGTTTATTTCCGGCATCGAGCGGCGTAAATGTTTTGCCACTAAAAGTCCATTTATGGTATTCAATCCATTTGTAACGCTCTTGTTCAGTAAGGGTTTGCGTATAATCTTTATCATTAAATGCGGAATAAGGTGGTGTAATTTTCAACCCTAATGAAAATGATGAACCTGAACGAGTGAAAATTGGATTATCGATAGAATTACGACTTAAAGTAAGGTTTAAACTCAAGTTGTTAAACATACCTTCGGTCATTGGAAACATAGAACGATACCAACCTTTAAGCATAAATAACTGGTACGATAATTCACCATAGAAAGTAAAAAAGTCATCAGGCCAGTTTAAACGCTTTCCATAACCCATCGAAGCACCTGCAGTACGCATGTATTTTTCAGGGTCATAATTTAAAGCATATCCCGTATCGTAACCACCTCCATAGCCACCATAACTATTGCCATAACTACTTCCATAGCCGCCATAACCTCCATAACCACCGTAACCTCCATATCCACCGTAACCTCCATAACCTCCATACGGGCTATTTTGCATCTGGGTTAAATACCTATCGGCTATAGTTGACTGACTAGAATAATAGATAGATGTAGAAAGCGAATTAGGACGTTTGCCACCCAACCAGGGCTCTAAAAACGACATACTTACCGAAGTATAGGATTGGCCATTGGTACGAGCATTTATCGAAAATGTTTGACCTTCGCCTTGTGGTACAATACGATAAGTTTCAGGTTTAAATAAATTTTGTATTGCAAAATTACTGAATTTCAGCCCAATACTACCAACAATACCTGTTGCACCCCAACCAGCCGAAAATTCAACCTGATCACTACCTTTGGTTTCGAGATTGTAAGCAATATCTACAGTACCATCTTCTTGATTTGGCTGAATGTCCGGTTTAATTTTTTCTTGATCAAAATGTCCCATTTGAGCTAATTCACGCAACGAACGCATAATGTCGGACTGGCTATAAAGTTGGCCTGGCTTGGTACGCAATTCGCGACGAACAACGTGTTCGTAAACGCGTGTATTTCCTTTGATACTTATTTCGTTAATCGTGGCAGGTTTGCCTTCGTAAATACGCATTTCAAAATCAATCGAATCGTTTTCGATCAAAACCTCAACAGGTTCAATTTGCGAAAATAAATAACCGCGATCTTGATAAAGTTTACTTACAGCATCATTTTCATCTGTCTGTATACGTTCATTCAAGTGTTTCAGATTATACACATCACCTTTTTTGATACCCAAAACAGCATCTAAATAATCGTAAGGGTAAATGGTATTTCCAATCCATTTAATATTTCTAAAATGGTATTTTTTACCTTCGTCAACAGTTAAATAAACACTTACACTTTTATCGTCGAACTTAGTTACACTATCGGATACAATATAAGCATCGCGGTATCCAATTTCGTTGTATTTTTCAATTAGTGCAATTTTATCTTTTTCGTATTCTTCGTTTACAAACTTTTTGGTTCTGAAAAAGTTACGCCAGTTATTGTCGTTTGTCTTTTTCATTGCTTTATTTATCTGATTAAATGTCAGCGCTTTATTTCCAACAACAACAATCTGATGTACACGTGTTTTCAATTTTTTATCAACCGTAATATCTACTATAACATGTCCGGGTTTGTTAGGGTCGTTTTTTTGAAACACGCTAGCTTCCACACTTAAAAAGCCTTTTTCTTCCATGTGCTTTTTAATCATTTTTACAGCCCTATCCGAAATATTTGGTGTAATCTGATTCCCTTTTGTTATACCGAGTTTCAACTCTAAATCTTCAATTTCGCCTTTTTTAAGTCCGGAGAAATTTATTTCAGACACACGCGGACGCTCTTTGAGAGCGATATTTAGCCAAATTTTATCGTCTTTTATTTTTGTAGCAAAAATCTTTACATCCGAGAATAAACCTTGTTTCCAAAAACGTTTTACAGCACCTGTTATGGCATCGCCAGGAACATTAATTTTATCGCCTACTGATAAACCCGAAAAACCAATCAACACAAAATCTTCGTAATTGGCTGCACCGGTGACAGTTATAGCTGCAATTTCGTATTTAGGAGCTGCATTTGAGTATTCAATTACAGGTAAGGTATCAGTGGGTAACGCATTTTGAGCAACAACAATTTGACCAAAAAGAACAAATAAAAAGACGATAAAAACTGTTTTTAATTTTTGCATATAGCTTTTCTGTAAATCGGCAAATCCCGACATAATAGATTAATTTGTTTTTCCAAAGCGGCGATCACGTTTCTGAAAATCGCAAATGGCCTCAAAAAAATTCTCTTTTCTGAAATCGGGCCAATGACTTGGGGTAAAATATAGTTCGGTGTAGGCAATTTGCCACAATAAAAAATTACTTATTCGGGTTTCGCCACTGGTGCGAATCAATAAATCAGGATCAGGAATATCACGCGTCGTTAAATTTGCCGCAACTAGCTCGTCTGTAACGTCTTCGGGCTTTATATTGCCTTTAGCCATTTCAAACCCAATTTTACAAATTGCATCTTTAATTTCCCAACGCGACGAATAACTCAATGCCAATACCAAACTTAATCCAGTATTGCTACTAGTTTGACCAATGCAACTTTGAAGTTTTTTGGCTGCATTTGCAGGCAGTCTACTTAAATCGCCAATGGCTAATAAACGCACATTATTTTTATTAAGTGTTGGTGTTTCTTTTTCGATGGTATCAATAAGCAACTCCATCAAAGCATTTACCTCCTCCATCGGTCGCCCCCAGTTCTCGGTAGAAAAAGCATAAAGCGTTAAATAACCAATGCCTGTTTCCGCTGCCGCTTCGGTTACTTCGCGCACGGATACAACGCCATTTTGATGTCCAAAAATACGATCGTATCCTCGCTCCTTTGCCCATCGACCATTGCCGTCCATTATTATGGCTATGTGCTTAGGTAATCGGCTTATATCAATTTTTTCTTTAAAACTAGACATTTTTCTGAGTTACGAATTACGAAATATGAATTATGAGAATTTTAATATTTTAATTTCATGCAATTGCAATCTTTTTTCCAAATATTATAGGTTAATCCTACCGAAAATGTTGTAAGCACATCGTTATTAAAAATATTACTTCCATTCAATCCATCAGGATCATTTAAGGCAGCTACACCCTCCATATTATCAGTTAGCATCAAACGATTAGACCAAATAAAATTCAGATTAAATCTTTTTCCAAGCATTATTTTATAACCCAAACCTACAGGCAAACTCATTGCAAAAGCCGGAGTTCCTGATGATGAAGTCATAAAACCCAAACCTCCAAACAAATACAAGCTTTGCTTTTTACTATTCGGACGGTAAATTTTATTTTCGTAATCAAAAAAATTAAATTCACCACAAATATCAAAGGCATTAATGGGATTCGAAAATGTTGACCCTACGACCTTTGTTTTATTCCAACTTGCACTCCAGGCTAAACGTGTGTCAATTTTATGTCGGTAAATTATACCATAACCCAACTGACTATTAGCAAAAAACTTATTATTGGCATCGCCTAAATAAAAAGAATTCCCGCCTAACACTCCAATCTCCGAACGATAATCGTCTTGAGCATTTACACTGCTGAACAATATTAAAAATACTGCAGCCATTGTATACCTAATTATTTTTAAACTCATTTTTGTTTTTAAGCTATTTATTGTAATTAGAATAACAACGGAATTTTTTTCTTTAAATTTTACTAGCAATGGAAAATACAGAACAAAAGTAATGATTATCTTTTAAAGTTGCTAAAATGCCTGTGCACTACTGTTTTTATTTAACAAAATATTGCATTCGTACTGACAATATAGCAATACTACCATTTATTTCAACGCATTGCGCACAGCCTGTAGTAATGGCTCTACCGAAATGGCTGCTCCAACACTATTATTCATCCATACTTGCGGGATGATTCGGCCCTGTGTGTACATGCGCTGAATTTCATCAGCCATCGATTTTCCTTTGATTTGTCCTTCAACCTGAAAACAAATTAAATGGCCAATAGGGTAATTTGACAAATAAAGTGGATTATCAATCATGTGCGAATAAATAGCCAATATTGTTTCGTCTTTTCCTCCTAATACATTGGCATAGTAGGTATTCCAAATTTCTTTAGCTTTGTTCAACACAGCTGCTTTCAATTCTTCGGCAGTAGCATTGGGGTGAGCATACATCCATTCCCAAGTTGCAATATCGAGCAGGGCCACGCCCATAATTTCGTAACACGACCAAAAATCATCTAAAGCCAAATTTTTCTCAGCATCAACATTGGCATTATTGAATCCAAGTAGTTCTAGATCGCGTTTTTGAAACAAGAAAGCCACTGCTTCGGTAAAAGCTGTATTTGGTACGCCATTCAGCATCCAAAAGTCAACATCATTGAGTGTTATGGTTTGTTCGGTATTATGTCCAAACTCATGAATGGCAATGTTATAACCTTTGTAATCCATTCCCGTAGTGGCAATGCGAGTTCGTAAATGAGCATAATCATTCCGCATTACAGCACCTGCGGCATGCCCTGACCCCAAAGCAGCATCAACCTTTATCAACGATGCAATCTGACGAGCTTTATCCGCTTTCCAGCCAAGTTTCATTAAAATTGAAGGCAAATCGGCCTCCATAGCTTGCGGATTAGGATATTTTTTCGAAGTGATTGCGCTTAATTCAGCTTCGGTAAGACTTGGTCTTGACTTAAACCCATTGTACCAAATATCGTATGGACGCAGTTTTCGGCCAAGTCTTGATTGAATTAGCGTTGCCACTCGTTTAGCTTCGGCCGAAGTCAACAATGTTTTAAACAGACCTTCAACATCTTTTTGCAATATTTCCAAATCTTCGTTGAAATTACGTTCGAGAGCAGTAGGAAGTTGTGGAGAGTATGTGTCAATCAATTTATTTGCTGCAAAAGCATTGAGTAAATGTTGGTATCGTACATTATTTTCAGGTTTCGTTGCCACTTGTTTACCGTCAGCAAAAACAAGATTCGAAAGTGGATTCCAAGTAATTTTGTCGTTGTTAATAACCTCAGCCGGAATGGATTGATCAATTATACGTTTCATTACCGAATAAATCATCTCTTGTTTTTCAGCACCTTGCTTTTTGTCCGAATAATCCGACTTCAATTCGTCGCGCAATCCCCAGTGACAAATTAATTTCATTTCGGCAGGAAATAATTTTTCGCCTTTTTTCGTCAACAAATTGCCCATACAAATATTATAGCTCGAAATATAAGCATCGGAAGCCGCCAAAACCTGCGACATATTTTGCAGCACATCGGCCGGGATTCGTGTTGTAAATCTATCGCCCATACGCGCATAAGCCCATTGTTTACGACTCCATTGCTTGCCAAGATTTGTTTTTTCTTCGAGCGAAAAATATGGAAAATTTAAAGCCGCAATGAAAGCAATTTTATTAGCAAATAAGTCATCGTCCAAATGCGAACTGATATCGTATCCTCCAAAAACATCATCTATATCAGTTATTTGAAAACCAGTAAGTTGTACAGGTTCTTTTAATTTCATATCAATTTTATGAAAATAGCCATGCATCACTTCCAAATTTCGTTGCAGTTTATTGAATAATGTATCTAATTCCTGTTCGTCGGCAATAAAATTACGTTTACAAAACGACTCAAAAACTTCAGGTGTTCCATCTTCTTTACGCCACAAGGCAGCCACCTGCCCTACTCCACGCATAATTCTAAAGTTATTTTTTTCACCAACTTTAGCTACTAATGATTTTGTTACACTTTCAGCTATAGCCGCATCAATATAAATATTTGCTTTCATTTTCACTTTTTCGTTAGTAGTAATAGCTACAAGCGTTGATGCTACAATAGCAAAACAGATGGTTGTAATAATTCTTGACATTTGTAATTGGTATTTAAAGATGAGCAACCGAGTTAATATCCAAAATGGATTAAATCGCTGAAAGAGTTAATTTGAATACTTTCGATAAAATAGCGGATGATATTAATTTCTGCGATAAACATAAAAGTCACAAACATAAATACAATACCAAACACACCACCAGCAACATGCGCTAAATGATTGATATTGCCATTTTGCATTTTTTCTAAATAAATGGATGTAACTACATAAATAATTCCGAATAAAAATGCCGGAAGGAAAATGGGAATAAATAATATGCCCATAAAGTTCATTGGATATACCAGAATATAAGCAAAAACAACTGCCGATACAGCTCCGGATGCTCCCAGACTACGATAGTAATAATTGTCCTTTTCCTTAAACCAAGTTGGTAAAATGGAAAATATTAACCCTAAAAAGTAAAGTAAAACATATAAAAAGCTACCTCCTTCCACACCAAAAACTTCCTTAAATACCTTTTCGATTTCGGTTCCAAAAAGATATAAGGCAAACATATTAAATGCCAAATGCGAAAAATCGGCATGCAAAAATCCATAACTAACAAAGCGATACCATTGTTTTCTTTTAATTTCGGGAGGATAAAAAATCAATTTATCAACAAGTTGGTTGTTGCTAAAAGCAATGTACGAAATAACTGCAGTAATGGCAATAAGAATAATAGTAATCATATTGTAATGGCTAATTTTTAAAGGCCACAAATATACTAATTTATAGTTGAATCCTTTGATATTTAAAACAAAATTAGTACTTTCGCCTACTATAAAGCTCAATTTTATTATGCGTAAAGGAATATATTTTTTTATACTTTTCACAATAATTGCATGTAAACCAGCACAATGGCAGGTGAAAAATGCAACCTCAACCAAAATAGCACTCGATGCTTCCACACAATCGTTAGCCGACACGGCCTATATCAATTATTTACAACCTTTCAAAAAGCAAGTTGACAGCAAAATGAATGTAGTGATTGGCCGTGCTACCGAAACTATGCGTGGACATGCTCCCGAAAGTTTATTGTCCAATTTCAGTGCCGATGTTTACCGTAAATCAGCTTCAGATTTGCTAAAAACGAAAGTGGATATAGGCATTGTAAACTTGGGTGGTTTACGTACAATTATTCCGGCTGGTGACATTACAGTCCGCAAAGTTTTTGAATTGATGCCTTTCGAAAATGAATTGGTAGTTGTTTGGCTTCGTGGCAACAAGCTAAACGAATTGTGTCAGTATTTTGCTTCGATGGGTGGCGAAGGCGTTTCAGGTTTACGCATGATGATTAAAAACAAAAAAGCGATAGATATAACTATCAATGGCATAGCACTTGACAATTCGAAATTGTATAGCATTGCTACAAACGATTACTTGGCGGGTGGTAACGATAAAATGGAAATACTTACCGAAAACGAAAAACGTGTAAACACTGGCCTAAAAATCAGAAACATGCTATTAGATTACATAAAAGCTGAAACAGCCAAAGGTAATGAAATAAACGCTTTTTTGGATGGACGTATTTCTTTGGTCACTTCCGAGTAATTCTATTTAACCAAAATAAATCCTAAACCACAAAAGAACACAAAAGAGACACAAAAGTTTAACCAGAAATAAGTGTAATAAGACACAAAAATAAATTTTCAATATTGAAAATTATTCCTTTTGTTTACTTTTGTGTTCTTCTGTGGTTCAACTTTTATATTAATTTCTTCAATAATTGTTTTGTGAAGTAAAAGCAAGGAACGTATTTAAATAAAAATATCTACAGGGTATTTAATATCAACCAAATACAACCCACACGCTGGTACAGAACTACCCGCTTTACAACGGTTTTTGGCTTCAATAATTTTGCTAAAATCATCAATCGATATTTTCCCACGTCCCACTTCGAGCAATGTACCTACAATTGCACGCACCATATTACGTAAAAATCGGTCGGCCTCAATGGTAAAAACCAAAGTATTATCTCGCCATTCCCAAAAAGCTTGTTTTATAATGCAATTATTTGTTTTTACATCGGTATGCAGTTTGCTAAAACTAGTAAAATCAATGAATTGAAACAGCATTTTAGCCGCATCATTCATTAATTCAATATTCAAATTTTCGCTAAAGCGTGCAGCTAAGCCATGCTGAAAAACAGACTTTTCGGTAACAATGTGATATTCATATTTTCGAGAGATGGCATCAAATCGGGCATGTGCATCCAATTTTACTTCGCAAATTTTTGATACCGAAATATCGGGAGGCAGAATGCTATTTAACTTATTAGCAAAGAGTTTTAAATCGCCTACAACAACCTCAGTTTCAAAATGAGCCACCATAAGCCGAGCATGTACGCCGGTATCAGTGCGACCAGCTCCTGTAATTTCGGTTTCGAAGCGCAAAACGGTGAAAAGTGCTTTTGATAGCACTTCCTGAACCGAAACACCATTGGGTTGCATTTGCCAACCATGATAATTCGCACCGTTATAAGATAGATATATGAAATATCTTTTTTTTACTGGAAAATTCATATTATCAATCTCGTAACTTGTAACTCGTAACTAATTAATATGCTGATTTAAATTGTTCAAGGAATCGAACATCGTTTTCGGAGAATAAGCGCAAATCTTTTACTTGATACTTCAGGTTTGTGATACGCTCCACTCCCATTCCAAATGCATATCCAGAATAAACCGTAGAGTCAATTCCACAATTTTCGAGCACATTCGGATCAACCATTCCACAGCCTAAAATCTCAACCCAACCTGTATGTTTGCAGAAAGGACATCCTTTTCCGCCACAGATATTACACGAAATATCCATTTCGGCACTTGGCTCGGTGAATGGGAAATATGAAGGACGTAGACGAATTTCGGTATGCTCGCCAAACATTTCCTTGGCAAAATACATCAGCGCTTGTTTGAGGTCGGCAAACGAAACATTTTTATCGATATACAAACCCTCTACTTGATGAAAAAAACAATGAGCACGGTACGAAATGGCTTCGTTACGGAATACACGACCAGGAAACAACATCCGAATGGGTGGTTTTTGGTAAGCCATTATGCGTGATTGGACCGATGATGTGTGCGTACGCAACAGCACATCGGGGTTTTGTTCAATAAAAAATGTATCTTGCATGTCGCGAGCAGGATGTTCGGGTGGAAAATTTAATGCCCCAAATACATGCCAGTCGTCTTCAATTTCAGGACCTTCGGCTATGGTAAAACCAATACGCGAGAAAATATCAATAATTTCGTTTTTTGTAAGCGAAAGCGGATGTCTTGTTCCAACTTTCAGTGGATCGGCACTGCGAGTTAAGTCAGTTTTATTATCATCTGTTTGAAGCGATTCAAAGCTCTCTTTTATTTCGTTAATTTTATCTTGAGCTTTGTTTTTCAACTCATTAAGCAATTGACCAACTTCTCTTTTTTCCTCGTTGGCTACATTTCTAAAATCATTGAACAATTCCGAAACTAATCCTTTTTTACTAAGGTATTTAATACGCATTGCTTCTAATTCGTCGTTGTTTTTAGCAACAATACTTTCAATTTCTTGAACAAGATCCTTAATTCTATTCTTCATTACAAATTATAAATGATTAAAATACAGTTAAATACCCAAATACAATTGAGAAATTTAAACTTTGGCAGTTGAAATGCAAAAGTAGTTATTTTTTGGCATATAACTTTACTCTTTTGTCAAAAAAAAACTGTTCTAAAAATACATATTCTAATTAAAGCATTATATTTGCAACTCGGTTTATTAATGAAATATTGAACTAATCAAACGCACTAATTGTTGATTAATTCAATTAATGTAAAAATAAAAAAAAATATGCAAGCAACTGAAATAATCCAATTTTTATCTGCACTGAGCGAAAACAATAACCGTGAGTGGTTTACTGAAAATAAAAAATGGTTCGATAAATGCAAAAAAGAGTTTGATCAACTAAGCACGGCTTTAATATCAAAAATTGCCGAATTTGATGATGATATTAAAAATGTAGAAGCATCTGAATGTGTATTTCGCATTTACCGTGATGTTCGTTTTTCGCACGACAAGACACCCTACAAAACACATTTTGGCGTATTTGTAGCTTCGGCTGGCGGACGGAAAAGTCAGCGAGGTGGTTATTATTTACATCTCGACCCAGCAGGTTGTTTTGTAGGTGTAGGTGTTTGGTGTCCGCAACCTAACTTACTAAAGGCTTTGCGCAAAAGCGTATACGATAATATTGATGAGTTGAATGAAATTCGTTTCGAAAAGAATTTTGCTAGTAAATTTCAGAATTTTTTCGAAGAAGACAAACTAAAAACTGTTCCGGCAGGTTTCCCAAAAGATTTTGCCGAAGCTGAACTACTCAAACTAAAACATTATTTAGTAGAGTATAAGTTTGATGCAGCATTACTTGATAGCGATGATTTTGTAAATAAAATTTCCGATATTTTCAAAACGGCATATCCATTTAATAAGTTTCTGAATTACACTGTTGATGAAGTGATTTAGAGTTTATAAAATTAGTAAGGTTTTTAATGTGGTTTAATAATAT
>CAIWIS010000438.1 GCA_903912795.1 uncultured Bacteroidales bacterium | reverse complement strand
TGCCAAAGATGGCACAGGAATACCTACTGCAACTGATATTGCATTTGCAATAGGCATACTTTCGCTTTTGGGAAGTAGAGTGCCAGCATCGTTAAAGATATTCTTAACAGCATTAGCCGTTATCGACGATTTGGGTGCGATAATAATAATTGCAATATTCTATTCAAGTTCAATAGCCTGGATAAATTTAGCTGCTGCTTTCGCTGTTTTTGCCGCTTTAATTTTGCTAAACCGTTTGAAATATTGTAATTCAATACCTTACTTAATTGGAGGTGTAGTTATGTGGTATTTTATGTTGAACTCAGGTGTACATCCTACAATCACTGGCGTTTTATTAGCTTTCGCTATTCCTTTTGGCAAATCAAAAGAGACTTCTCCTTCATACAAAATCCAACATTTCTTGCATAAACCTGTTGCTTTTTTTATTTTACCATTATTTGCTATTGCCAATACAGGTATTGTAATAAATCAGAATTGGCAGGCTGATTTGTTTCAAGTTGGAAGTTTAGGAATAATTGCCGGACTTGTAATTGGCAAACCGTTGGGTATTATTATCATGTCGTACATAGGTGTAAAACTAAAGCTCGCAAAATTGCCTTCGGACATGCAATGGAGCAATATTTTAGGTGTTGGATTTTTGGCTGGAATTGGTTTTACCATGTCAATATTCATAACATTGTTAGCTTTCGACGATGTAGCATTGGTTAATTCATCAAAAATCGCTATTCTAATCGGATCCGTTATTTCGGGTGTATTAGGTATTTTATTTCTAAACAAGGTATTGAAAACCAAAGCAATAGAAAATGAAGAGAATTAATAAGAGTTGATTTTTTAAAGCTAAAACATGGTATATATAAAAACACAAAGCCCTCCCGAAATCTATCAGGAGGGCTTTTCATTAAGTTTTCATTCTGAAAACAATTATTTCTGAACCTTTTTACCAAATTCTTTATCAATTTTCAAAAACGGAATGACAGCTAGAGTTGGTATAGCACAAATCATTACAAAAATAAAGAAATGATTATATCCCAGCATATCTTGAAGCCAACCAGCAATCATACCCGGAAGCATCATTCCCAGTGCCATTAAACCCGTACTGATTGCAAAGTGAGCGGTTTTATGTTCGCCTTCGGCAAAATAAATCATAAAGAGCATATAGGCCGTAAATCCAAATCCGTAGCCAAACTGTTCAAATGCCACAGCTGCATTTATCAGGAAGAAGTTGTCGGGCAAAAACCAAGAAAGGTATAAAAACGCTAAATGAGGCAATGTAATACACAAGGCCATAATCCAAATCCAAAACTTCAAACCTTTACGCGAAGCCGCTATACCACCCACAATACCGCCCAAGGTGAGCGCTAAAATCCCCACTGTTCCATATACAATTCCCACTTGCCCGGTTGTAAGTCCTAAACCACCTACTTCACGTGCATCGAGTAAAAATGGCGAAGCCATTTTTACCAACATGGCTTCGCCAAGGCGGTAAAGCAGTAAAAATGCCAATGCTGTGCCAATTCCTGGCTTTTTGAAAAATGTTGCAAAAGTATTTCCAAATTCTTTTATTATATCGGCTGCGGTATGTGTAACTTTAGCCACATCGCTTACTGGATGAGGTAGAATAAATCGGTGATAAACCATTATTAAAATCACAAATCCTGCCAAAATAAAGAACGTAATACTCCAAGCTAATTTTATATTGCCCGAAACACCTTTAAATTCGGCAGTTACTTCTTTTTTAAGTTTATAGTCCAATTGCACTACCATATACGCAGGTTTGTCCCAATTTTCCGTAGTAAAAACAATACGTTCGCCATTTATAATGGAAATACTTTTATCGCCCGATTTTAAGCTCGAATTCAATACTACGGTTTTGCCTTCTTCAGGCTTTTTGGATAATCGAACAGCTATGACTCCAGCATTTCCCACTTTTCCGTCGGTTCCCGCAACAAGTTTTCGTTTTTCGCCAAAATTGGTTTTAATAAAGTCGCCAAGCGGTGTAGAAACATGGCTCGACCACCACGACTTTTTCTCTTTGTTCACCTCGCTCGACTTTTCTTCCAACGAAACAAAACCATTTTCTTGGTTTTTAACATTGACATATTCTTTGATTCGAGTGAGCGAATCGGGTGCAATATTATTGGTATTGAGAACCAAATTGTGAGGAAAAGCGACAAAAGTCATTTCATCAGTTTGAGGTACTTTATTATTTTGATCTGTCAATGCAATTTCGGTTTGAGCAGTTGTTGACGACGACACTTTAAATTGCATGGGTTCAACACCTGTCCAAGTTTCGAGACTTCCGGCAATTATAATAAGTAAACCTTGACCGGTAATCATGGCTAAACGGTAAAAAGTGCTTCGTATGCCTACAAAAAACGATTGCTGTGAACTGTCTAGCGCCAACATATAAAAACCATCAGCAGCTATATCGTAAGTTGCCGAGCTAAAAGCTATAAGCCATAATACGGCCAATGTAGCCTGAAAAAAGAATGGCATTGGAATAAGAAATGCTACACCTGCCAAGCCTGCACCTACCAAAAGTTGCATGCTAACAATCCACCAGCGTTTGGTTTTGATTAAATCCACAAACGGACTCCAAAAAGGCTTAATAACCCATGGCAAATACAACCAACTGGTATACAACGCAATGTCGGTGTTCGAAATCCCAAGGCGTTTGTACATAATTACAGCAACTGTCATGGCTACCACATACGGAAGTCCTTGTGCAAAATACAAGGTTGGAATCCAAGCCCAGGGAGATTTATTCTTAACTCTTGAAGTAGAATTATTGTCAGACATATTATTAGATTTTAGTTTTTTAAAATAAGTGCTCATAGTGAGTTGGTTTTGTAATAAGTGTGGTTGATGATTTTGCTCATTAGTCTATTTATGGAATTCTTACCATCTTTAATTGCCGCCCCATTTATGGGGTGGATAAATTTTAAATGACAATTGGCTTTAGCCAAACTATTATACTTATTTGGCTAAAGCCAATAGATATTATTTGCACTTTTCCGGCAGCTTCCGATATATCG
This sequence comes from uncultured Bacteroidales bacterium, assembly GCA_903912795.1. Classification (GTDB taxonomy): domain Bacteria; phylum Bacteroidota; class Bacteroidia; order Bacteroidales; family Paludibacteraceae; genus Paludibacter. The sequence continues at coordinate 97 of CAIWIS010000438.1, read as the reverse complement.
GAATAAATGGCGCAGCCGGCAATTTATCAGTATATTCTCTTCAACATTGCACCTCTGAAATAATGCATTAATATTTCGTTGTAAAGATACCCTTTTT
>CAIWIS010000437.1 GCA_903912795.1 uncultured Bacteroidales bacterium | reverse complement strand
TGAAACACATGGTAAACCGGATGTGATTATTACCGATCCACCACGTGCTGGTATGCACGACGATGTGATAAATGCCATTCGTTTTGCAGCTCCCGAACGCATAGTATATGTGAGTTGCAATCCCGCCACACAAGCGCGCGACCTTAGTTTGCTCGATGCTGATTACAAAGTTAGCGCAGTGCAACCGGTGGATATGTTTCCGCATACACACCATGTAGAGAATGTGGTGCTTCTCAAACGGCGAAAATGATAATTATATATGATTGCTAACTTTAAAAACTTTATAACTTTACGAACTTTATAACTTTATAAACTAATATATTTATGTACAGCTTTTTATTATCCATTGTAGCCCTAATAGTAGGCTATTTTATTTATGGAAAAATAACCGAAAAGGTATTTGGAATCGACACCAATCGTATAACTCCGGCATTGGCAAATCCCGATGGAGTTGATTATGTGGCCATGCCTTGGTGGCGTGTGTTCTTGATTCAATTTTTAAATATTGCTGGACTTGGGCCAATTTTTGGTGCCATAATGGGCGTAATGTTTGGCTCTGCCTCATTTTTATGGATAGTACTCGGAACTATTTTTGCGGGAGGTGTACACGATTATCTATCAGGAATGATGTCGGTACGCGCCAATGGAGCTAGTCAGTCCGAATTGGTTGGTATGCACATGGGAAATGGCGTAAAACAATTCATGCGCGGTTTTTCGCTTATATTAATGGTGCTTGTGGGAGCAGTATTTGTATCGGGGCCAGCAGGTTTGTTAGCCAAACTAACTCCTGATACTATTAATGTAACTTGGTGGGCTATCATTGTTTTTACATATTACATCCTTGCTACTCTTTTGCCAATTGATCAAATTATTGGTAAAATTTATCCTGTTTTCGGATTTGCTTTGCTATTTATGGCTGTAGGTATTATGGGAGCCATGATTGTCAACAAAGCGCCCATACCTGAATTTACCGAAGGTTTTGCTAATCTTCATCCATCAAAATTGCCCATTTTCCCCATAATGTTCGTTTCCATTGCTTGTGGTGCAATATCTGGTTTTCATGCTACACAATCGCCACTTATGGCACGCTGTATTGAGAATGAGAAACTTGGTCGACGCGTTTTTTACGGAAGTATGGTGGCCGAAGGTATTGTAGCACTTATTTGGGCTGCAGCGGCATCGAGTTTTTATGGTTCCATTCAAGGATTGCAAGAACATGTGGCTTCGTTGGGCAATATAAATGCTCCGGCTCAAATTGTTGACCAGATTTCGAAATCGTGGCTTGGGCCAGTTGGAGGTGTTTTGGCTTTGTTGGGTGTAATTGCAGCTCCACTTACTTCGGGCGATACAGCCTTGCGTTCAGCTCGTTTGATTGCAGCCGATTTTCTGAAATTCGACCAAAAACCAATGAGCAAACGATTGATAATTTCAATTCCACTTTTTGTACTGACATTTCTGATTTTGCAAATGGATTTCAATATACTTTGGCGCTATTTTGCTTGGTGTAATCAAACCTTAGCGGTATTTACATTGTGGGCTATAACTATTTATCTATCCAAAGAAAAACGCTTTTATGGTATTTCGTTACTGCCAGCTATGTTTATGACTGCCGTTACAACAAGTTATATACTTATGGCTCCCGAAGGGTTTCATTTGTCGGAAATGGTATCGATAATTAGCGGTATAGTCATGGCGATAGCTGCTTTTGGCTACTTTATGATAAAGCGTAAATAGTAATTGCATCTACTAATAGTCAAATAAAAAAACAACATATTTGCAAATAAAATACTGCAAAATCTTTCATTTTTCAAAGTAATTTCGTTCCTTTACATGCTGATTAATCAGTTTTGTAACTAAAAATTAATAATATGGCAATTGAAATACAAGAGGTTAAGACAAAGAGCGAGTTAAAGAAATTTATATGGTTTGGGATAAATCTGTATAAGGATTGCGAATTTGCAGCACCTCCATTAATGATGGACGACTTATTGAACTTATCAAAAGGAAATCCTGCACTAGAGTTTTGCGAAACCGCTTATTATGTTGCTAAAAAAGAAGGAAAAATTGTGGGTCGTATTGCTTGTATAATCAATCCTGTAGGTAACGATACTTGGAAAGAGAAAAAAGCACGATTTGGTTGGGTAGATTTTATCGACGATAAAGAAGTTTCAAAAGCATTGTTCGATACAGCTTCAGCTTGGGCAAAAAGCAAAGGAATGCATGAACTAAATGGGCCTTTAGGCTTTACCGATTTCGACCCCGAAGGTTTGTTAATATCGGGTTATGATCAGGTTGGTACACTTGCTACTATTTATAATTATCCGTATTATGTGCAACATATTGAGGATTATGGCTTTGTAAAAGATATTGATTGGAATGAATATTTGATAACCATTCCGGATGAATTTCCCGAAAAGTTTTTCAGAATTGCCGAAATTGTAAAACAAAAATACAACCTTCGGTCATTACGTTTTAAATCGCGCAAAGATGTAGTTGATAATTATTCTCTTAAAATTTTCGATTTACTCAATCTTTGCTATCAGCATTTGTATGGTTTTACAAAACTCAACGAAAAACAAATTGCATTTTATATTAAGTTGTATTTCAGCTTTTTCCGTTTGGATACTATTTCAATTGTGGTTGACGAAAAAGATGATGTGGTGGCGCTTGGAATTGCCATGCCTAGTTTTACAAAAGCTTTACAGAAAGCCAAAGGGCATTTATTTCCGCTAGGTTGGTATTATATGTTGAGGGCGTTAAACAAAAACACGGTAGTTGATTTGTATCTTATGGCCGTTCACCCCGATTATCAAAACAAAGGAGTGAATTCAATCATGTTTGCCGATATTATGCCAAATGCAGCCAAAAATGGATATAAGTTTGCCGAATCGAATCCGGAATTGGAAACAAATACCAAAATGTCGTCGCAGTGGGGCAGTTTCGAAAACGTAAACCACAAACGTCGTAGAGCGTATGTGAAGTCAATTTGATAATTTTCACATTACCACATCAATAATATGACTCGTAAGTTTGATTTTTTAGTAATAGGAAGTGGTTTGGCAGGAATTAGTTTTGCCATTAAAGCTTCGCGTTACGGAAAAGTGGCACTTATTAGTAAAGCAAAACTCGACGAAACAAACACAGCTTATGCGCAGGGCGGCATTGCTGCTGTAACATACAAGCCAGATAGTTTCGAAAAGCATATTCAGGATACAATCATAGCTGGCGACGGACATTGTGATGAAGCGGCTGTTCGAAAGGTAATTCAAGAAGCTCCAGCTCAAATTGATGATTTATTGGAATGGGGAGTTAATTTTGATAAAAAAGAAGATGGGCTTTTTGATTTACACAAAGAAGGCGGACATTCCGAATTTCGTATTTTGCATCACAAAGACAATACTGGCTATGAGATGCAACAAAGTTTGATTCGGAAAATTGCTGATAACAAAAATATCGAAATTTTTGAAAATCATTTTGCTATCGAAATTCTTACGCAACATCATTTGGGTGAGGTAGTTACGCAGCATACACCCAATATCGAATGTTACGGAGCGTATGTATTAAATGAGGAAACAAATCATATTCATAAATTTTTAGCCAAAATCACACTGCTAGCTACGGGTGGTATTGGTAGTGTTTATGCCACCACTACTAATCCCGAAATAGCTACAGGCGATGGTATAGCTATGGTTCATCGTGCACGAGGCGTTATTCAGGACATGGAATTTGTACAGTTTCATCCAACTGGGCTTTATAATCCCGGCGAACGACCAACATTTTTGATAACCGAAGCCATACGTGGCTATGGAGCGGTATTACGTTGTAAGGATGGACGTGAGTTTATGCAAAAATATGACGAGCGCGGGTCATTGGCATCGCGTGATATTGTGGCACGTGCAATTGACAACGAAATGAAAATTCGTGGACATCAGTTCGTTTATTTGGATGTAACACACAAAAATGCCGACGAAACAAAAGAGCATTTCCCGAATATTTACAAAAAATGTTTATCACTCGGGTTCGATATTACCAAAGACATGATACCAGTTTCGCCAACTCAGCATTATCTTTGTGGTGGCATAGTAATTGATGAACATTCCCGTACAACCATAAAAAGTTTATATGCTGCCGGTGAATGTACATGTACTGGTTTGCATGGGGCTAATAGGCTGGCTTCTAATTCATTGCTCGAAGCATTGGTGTATTCGGATGCGGCTGTAAAACATGCTACATCTGTATTAAGTGGTATTAGTTTTAACGAATTTATTCCTGATTGGAACGATGATGGTACAAAACTACCCGAGGAGATGGTTTTGATTACTCAAAGTTTTAGAGAAGTGGAACAAATAATGAGCACGTATGTAGGAATTGTTCGCTCGAATTTACGTTTGAAACGTGCTATGAGTAGGTTGGAAATTCTTTTTCGCGAAACAGAAGATTTGTTTGATCGTTCGGTAGTATCACGCGAAATATGTGAATTGCGAAATGTTATCAGCGTAGCGTATCTGATAATTAAACATGCACTTCGCCGCAAAGAAAGTCGCGGATTGCATTACACTATCGATTACCCGAAACGAATGAAAAGCGATAAATAATTATAAACAGATGAAGACTAGTATATTTATATTTAGCTTTTTGCTTTTTGTTATGAACTTTACGGCTCAAAACAAAAGCAATGCTGATCATCGTCCTATGGTGATTAAAGGCGATGCTGGTTGGACAAAATCTGATAATGAAAACCAACAAGTAAACAATACACAAATAATTGCTGATGGCATAATTTTCAGTTCTAATCAGCAAGGCATTTTTATTACACTGCCAAAATCAACAGGCAATGTTAAACTTTTTTCGCTAACAGGCGAAGTTGTTTGGTCGGGAAATTTGGTGCAAGGACGCTTTTTTATACCCACTCGGCCTGGTATTTATTTTCTGAAAGTAAATAACAAAAGCTACAAAGTGGTGTGTAAATAGAGACAATAGACTACTGACGACAGACAATTAAATCAAACTTAATAAACTATATAACTCTTTATGATTAAGCACATTGTTATGTTTAAATTGGCCGAAGAGGCCGAAGGTCGCTCAAAAGCAGAGAATGCTTTGTATATTAAAAGCGAATTAGAAAATTTAAAAAACATTATTCCACAAATTAAAATGATAAAAGTGGGTATTTGTACTCCTGAAGCCCCTGAAGGAAGTTATGATGTAGCCCTTGTTTCTGAATTCGAAAACATGGAAGAACTCAATACCTACCAAATTCACCCCGAACATAAACGAGTGGCTGCATATATTGGCAAGGTGCGCACCGAGCGTGCTTGTGTCGACTACGAAATGTAAGTATGTGGAAAGATTTTTTTTATTTTTCGAAGGGACAGCGTGCAGGAATTATTGTGCTTTTAATTTTAATTGTAGTGACAATAGCTGCCTGTTATTTGTGGCCTGTTTTTACACCTGCACCTGAAAATACAGATGATGTTTTTTTATCCGAAGCCGAAAGTTTTGAGCGCAACTTAGTGTCGCGTGATAGTTTGCGCAAGGCTGAATGGGATAATAAATATCAGCATGACTTTGAGAAAAAAGAACCCACAATTAAAGTTTCCGATACGTATAGCCTATTCCGATTCGATCCCAATAAAGTCGATTCTGCCGCTTTTGTGCGCTTAGGTCTCAAACCATTTATTGCATCGAATATCCTGAAATTCAGGGCTAAAGGTGGCGTTTTTCGAACCTCCGACAGTTTTTCGAAAGTGTATGGTATTTTACCTGAAAAATTCAAAGAATTAGAGCCTTATATTGCAATTGCCGAATTAAAACCAACAGCAAAAGATAGCCTGAAAACCAAAAGTGTAGCTAAGCTAAAAAACCATATTGTAGAACTTAACTCAGCTGACACTACTGAGCTTATGCAGGTATATGGAATTGGACGTGGATATGCCAAAGCTATTGTGCGTTTCCGTCAGCAAACTGGTGGCTTTGTTTCAGTTGAACAATTGCGCGAATTGTTTGGCATGACAGATGTAAATTTTGATAAGATTAGTCCTAATTGTACCGTAAATACGCAATTGATACGAAAAATAGCTATCAATAGCGCATCGGTCGAAAAACTGAATGCACATCCCTATCTCAACTTTTACGAGTCGAAAGCCATTTACGAATTTCGCCGACGAAAAGGAAAACTAAATGCAGCTACTGAACTTTCAGTACTTTCCGAAATCAAACCCGAAACTCTTCGCAAAATTACACCCTATCTCAGTTTCGAATAAAACCACATTTCGCTTTCGAACACTATTCTTTGATAATGAAGAGCAAAAAAAGAATTCTCTGTCTTTATTGTGTTGAATTTCAGTTATATAGTTTTTAGGCATGCTAATTGTAAATGTTACAGCAAAATAATTAGTTATGAATACTCCATCGAAAATTTATAAGCTTGTAGCAATTTTTATTATAGCGCTTATAGCAGTTAGTTGTACATCCGGAATCGACGAAATAGATGAGGCTGCTCTTGTAGCCAATTCCAAAGAACAAGCCAGTCAGAATACCAAACTCATCAACCTAACGGTAGTAATAAACGATACGTTTGGCGGTAAATTTTTATATAAAATTGAAGTTTTCGACTCAAACCCATCAATTAACACGGCCGTTTTGTTAAAGTCAGGACTTGGAAGCAAAGACATTTATTATAGTTCTAGTGTAAAAGTACCAGAAGTAAGCAAAACGCTTTATGTTCGGCAAACCGATCCTGCAAAAATTCAAACCATCAAAGCAGTAGATATAAGTACTGTAACCGGTGAGATTATTTGCGATTTCACAAAATAATGATTTAAAGTAAAACGATATTTAGTCCCCACGAATTTTTAAATTCAGTGGGGCTTTTTTTGTTGTAAAAATTGAGTATTATTTTTATCTTTGTGCACTTATAGTGTTTGTAATTATTAATGTCAATTTTTTAACAAAGAATTTCCAAATGAAAAAAAATCTTTTCCTTTTCGCAATTTTATGTTTGTTTATTGTGAGTTGCAAAAACAACGACGAAGTTGATTCGCCCGAAATGTACAAGTATGTGAATGAATGGCTCCACGATAATATGACGGCCGTGTATTATTGGAATACTGAGTTGCCTTATTACAAAAGTTCAACAGATAAGCCAAGTGTGTATTTTAAAAGTTTAATTAATAAGGAGGATAGATTTTCGGCTATTTTTGAAAGCTACGAGAAGATTAAAAACGAGCTGAATGGTGTTATTGCTTCCGAAGTAGGTTTTGAATTTAAATTGTTTCGGGAGGCTGATTCGAACGAAAATGTGGTGGCTCTAGTGCTTTACACCAAGCCAGAAACACCAGCTCGTGCACTTGGAATTAAGCGTGGTGATATTATTCGCCGCATAAACAATCAGCAAATGACAATGACCAACTATCGTACAGTAATTGCTTCGTTGAGTGATGTAACCCCATCTGTGAGTATTACCTTTAGTGATTATACAAACAAAATATTTACTGACAAAACACCTGTTGTGGTTAATAAAGTAAATGGCTACAACGAGAATCCAGTGTTTTTGGATACGGTTTATACTTTTCAAACCAAAAAGATAGGTTACTTAGTGTACAACTTTTTTACAAACGACCCTGGCGATAAAACAATGAAGTATGATTTGGGATTGAACGCTGCCATTGGCCAATTTAAGCAACAAAATATCACTGACTTGGTTGTTGATTTGCGCTATAATCATGGCGGAATGATGTCTTCGGCCATAAACTTTGCTAGCATGTTGGTGCCTAATCTGACAACAAACAAAGTGTTTTCGTATACCGAGTATAACCGAAATTACACCGATTATTTTAATAGTTCCAGTTTTAAAAGTAATTATCCGAACGAGAACCCGTTTTCTGATAATTTTGCTACAACCATCGATTTACCATCACCTAAAACGGATAAATTTCCGGTTCAAAATATTGGAAATAGCTTGCAACGCATTTATTTTTTAACAGGCGATGGTACTGCTTCGGCTAGCGAAATGGTAATCAACGGTCTTAAACCATTTTTACCTTGCATACTTGTAGGCGATACTACAGTAGGTAAAAACGTAGGCTCCACACTGATTAACGATGAAAAAAACACTAAAAACCAGTGGGCGTTTATGCCTATAGTGCTGCGTTATTTTAATAAAGATCGTCAGAGCGATTTTACAAAAGGTTTTGTGCCTAATTACTATATTGAGGATGATTTTAAACATCAGTTGGGCGATATAAACGAGGGTTTACTGGCAAAAGCAATTAGTCAGATTACTGGGGTTGCTCAAACTTCGGCTGCCAAAGTACCAATTGTGCGCCAATCTTGGAAACAGGCATTGCCATATAAAGCTGAGCATCATTTTTTAATCGTTAAAAACAAAGCTACCGATTTGTATATAAACCGAACTAAATAAACTAAACAAATGAATAAATTAATCGTACTAGTTGTGTTGTTATTATCCTGCCATGTAACTATAAATGCGCAAAACAATCAATCGCTATCGAATCCAACAACGCAGCCTGCATTGCTTGCCGATACGCATGCCGAAAGCTTGGAAGAGGCAACTAAATTATTGGCAAATAAACCTGTCTCAGTGATGAAAATTGTGACTGACCTTTCTGCTAAACAAACAAAAAGTATTCTGAAAATTGAAACTTGTAGAGATAAAAAGCGGGTAAAAATTGAAAAAAGTATAGCTAAACTTAAAAAGAAATTGGCACTAAAGAAAAGTGAAGGTAAAATAAATGCTACCGAAATAGCCAAAGTAAATACGAAAATTTCGAAACTAGCAATTGATTTTCAGAAAACAAACCGGAAGGCAGTTGATAAGATTTGTACTAAACTTACCGAAAAACAAAAAGAAACCTTGAGTTGTTTTAAATAATCAATTTTGATAATCCGTAAAATAAATACAAAAAAGGTATTCTCAGTGCTTGTTTTGTAAAAAAAAATACGGATATTTGTAGATTGGAAAAACAGTATAAATATACAACATTAATAAAAAATAATATGAGCGACATTCGTCAATTAGAGCCTAAAGCGCTTTGGAATCATTTTTATAGTTTAACACAAGTACCACGCCCTTCGGGCAAAAAAGAACCAATCGGTACTTTTCTCGAAAATTTTGGTAAATCACTAGGTCTCGAAACCCTCCGCGATGAAATAGGCAATGTATTGGTACGTAAGCCTGCAACTCCAGGCATGGAAGACCGCAAGGCTGTAGTTTTGCAAGCACACATGGATATGGTGCCTCAGAAAAACTCGGGCATTGCCCACAATTTCGAAACCGACCCTATCGAAGCCTATATTGATGGTGACTGGGTAACTGCCAAAGACACTACGCTCGGAGCCGATAATGGTATGGGTATATCGGCAGCAATGGCAGTGCTTGCATCGAAAGATATTGCACATCCGGCAATCGAAATGTTTATTACTGTGGACGAAGAAACAGGTATGCATGGTGCTTTTGGATTAGAGCCAGGGTTTTTGAAAGGTGATATCTTGATGAATCTGGATTCGGAAGATGAAGGTGAATTGTATGTGGGTTGTGCCGGTGGTTTGGATGCAAACATTTCATTTGCTTACAATGAAGTGGAAATTCCCGAAGGCGATGTGGCTGTAAAAGTAACGTTGAAAGGGCTTAAAGGAGGACATTCGGGTGTGGATATTCATTTGCAACGTGCCAATGCCAATAAACTCATGTTCCGTTTTCTGAAACTAGCTGTGGCCGAATGCCAAGCTCGCTTAGCAAGTATTGAAGGTGGAAGTTTACGTAATGCCATTCCTCGCGAAGCTTTTGCAGTGCTTACTGTGCCTGGCGATGCTGTGGACGATATTATGGATTTAATCGACGAAATGGAAACGCTTTTTGTAGAAGAGTTTGCTGGAGTTGAAAACAATATTTCGCTTACTGCCGAAGAAGTGGCTTTACCTACCGGACTTATTCCCGAAGAGATTCAGGACGACTTAATTAATGGCGTTACGGCTTGTTTTAATGGCGTTTATCGCTTTATTCCCGAATTGCCGACTGTAGTTGAAACATCCAATAATTTGGCCATTATAAAATCAAACGGACAGAAAATTGAATTACGTTCGTTACTCCGTAGTTCAGTAGATTCGCGCAAGTCCGAACTAGCATCTATTATCGAAAGTAATTTTGCTTTGGCAGGTGCAAAAGTTGAATTTGTAGGTGGATATCCCGGTTGGAAACCAAACTTGGATTCACCAATTTTAAAAGCGATGTTGAAAATTTATGAAGATAAATATGGCAAAACGCCCAAAATCATGATTATCCATGCCGGACTCGAATGTGGCATTTTAGGAACGCATTATCCAAATATGGATATGATTTCGTTTGGCCCAACCATTCGTTACCCACATTCGCCCGACGAAAAAGTAAACATTGCCACTGTGCAGCTTTTCTGGGACTATCTGGTTGAAACACTAAAAAATATTCCAGTAAAATAAATTTGTTTCGTGTTTTCCCGACAAATCGGGACAAGCTATGTTTCGAAATGCTAAGTCGGAGTGCGAATCTGACTCGCGCCCCGAATAGACATAAAAAAACCGAACTTGCCTTGTATATAGGGGAGTTCGGTTTTTTTTGTAAGTTTAAACGCTATCAGCTAATATAGGAAGGCTTAAAGCTCTTATTTAGAAATCAATGAGCTTGCAATAATTCCCTCAATTACAACATTATCGCCTTGAATTGTATAAATAATAGCATGTTTTTTATAAGTTACATGACGAGCATATTTTCCGTATTGTAAAACAAACTTATGCGTAGAAATTGAAATTGAACCAGC
>CAIWIS010000436.1 GCA_903912795.1 uncultured Bacteroidales bacterium | reverse complement strand
TTTAAAATTTTTGTTGTATGAAAAAACTAATTACTCAATTCCGTTATTTGAAATTTGCGGGATTTAAAACTCTACTTTTTTTGTTTTTAGGTGTGCTGTCAGTTGTAAATGTGTTTGGACAAACAACAGTATTTGTTGACGATTTTAATCGGGCAGCAGTTTCGCCTGGTGGTTCTCCATCGATGACATATACTACTACTAATACCGGTACAGGTTCTGCAATTATTGAAAGCTCTATTGCTAGTGGTACAGTTCCGTATTTTAAAATTTCAAATGGAGGAACTGCAGGAAGAAGTTCTGTTACAGGCTCATTGTCTGCATTTTCAAGTTCTTTTAATTCAACTTTATCATCCAACATAGGGCTTGTTACATGGTCTTTTAATGCAAGACATAATCGAAATACTACACTTAGTGGTTTTGATGCAGGGAATTATGGTTATGCTGTAGTTTTAGTTGCAAGCAGTTCTGATTTGTCAACTGCCAATGGCTATGCAGTAGTCAGTGGTGGAAGTTCTAGTAATGTTTATCGTTTGGTTAAATTCACAGGTGGTTTGTATGCCAATTCAAGTGTGACAAATTTAATAACAGGAGTAACTCAAACAGATAGAAGAGATTATATGGGTATAAAAGTCACTTACGATTATTCAACCGGAATTTGGACATATTTCGATAGAACTGATGGACCAACCGCTACACCTGCATGGGCTGATCCATTAACTGGTACATGGACATCTAGGGGTACAAGTACAGATGCTGCTCATACCAGTACAGCAATGTCTAGTTTTGGATATCTTTGGAATTATAGCACTTCTGCAGGGACTAATGCATATGTAGACAACTTCAGAGTTCAGGTTAATGTTCCTGTCACCTGGACATCAGGATGGCCAAAAGCAGACACACAAACAGCAAGTGGATTTACAGTTCATGCCAATACCAATGTTTCCTCAACTGCCTATTATGTGGTATTGGCAAGTGGGTCTACTGCCCCAAATTCCGCTCAGGTTAAAGCAGGACAAGATAATACAGGTTCAGCAGCATTAAAAACGGGCTCAATCACTTGCTCAGCAGCTTCTACTAACTATTCAACTGCTGTTACTGGTCTTTCTTCAACTACGACTTATGATGTATATTTCGTGGCTCAGGATGCTGGTGGCAGTAATATACAGGCAAGTCCTGTTATGGTTTCAGTAACAACAACAGCCAGTGCAAGTGCGCCATCGATACAAGACCCTACTGCAACTACAATTACCAACAATTCAGCTATACTTGGGGGAAATATTACGTCGGATGGTGGAAGTGCAATAACTGAAAGAGGAACCGTATGGAATACAACTACAGGAGTGACTATTACTGATAATAAACTCGCCGAAGGTGCAACTACCACTGGGATATTCACACACAGTAGAACATCTTTACCTGCCAAATCGCACATTTATTTTAAAGCTTATGCAACAAATGCAATAAACACAACTTTGTCTTCCGAAGGAAATTTCTATACCTTGGCCGATGAACCTACTGCTCAGGTAACCGGTTTTACTGCTACTGCTGCCAGTTCCACATCAATCGACCTTTCGTGGACTGCTGCTGCAGGTGCCGATGGCTACGTTATTTTACAAAGACAAAGTGCCTCTGCTTCATCGGGTGTCCCTGTAGATGCATCATATTATACAGTTGGTAGTGCTTTGGGTAATGGTATTGTGGCTGCCTATGTAAGTTCGGGGGCTACAACTACGCAAACAATAACAGGTTTATCAGCAGGTACTGTTTATACGTTTAAAATTTATTCCGTTAATTCGGACGGAACAAACGCTGGCACATATAATTATTACACTACTTCTCCGCTAACTGCAACTGCAACAACCATGGTACCACCTGCTGTAACTTACACATGGAATCAAACAGGTACAGCATCTTATGCAACAGCAGCCAACTGGACTCCAACAAGAACGACTCCTGAAATATCCGACATACTTCAGTTTAACACTGGAAGTAGTATTATTGTAACTAATGTTCCTACACAAACAATCGGTCAACTTCAGATTTCAAATAATACCCCTGTTGAATTACAATCATCTGCAGCAGTTACCTTAACCATAAGTGGTGAAACTGGTGTCGATTTAAATGTTCAAAGTGGTTCAGCCCTTAATATTGCACAAGCAACCAATGCCATTGTTGTTACTGTTGGTACAGGAGCAACAGGTTCGATATCAGGAACTGTTGCATTTTCGAATGCAGCACATAAGTTAACTGCCGTTGATGCGAGTGGAATTACTTTCCAGACTGGTTCTTCATTTACAGCAGGTCTATTATTCGCTTCCAATGCTTTTGGAACAACAGGAACTGCAAATTCAGTAGTTTTTGCCAATGGGTCAAAATATTATGCTTATGCAGGTGCTAATCCATTTGCATTAACTGCTCCGGCTTCTATTGTTGTATGGCAAGCCGGTAGTACGTATGTATTGAAAAATACTGGTGCACCTAGTCTTGGAAACAGAACTTATGCTAATTTCGAATTGGATGAAGCAACTGGAGCCAGTTTTACATCATCAAGTGCATTAACAATGGATAATTTGATTGTAACTTCAGGTTCTTGGTCATTAGGGATTAAAGCATTACATACAATTAATGGAAGCATTAGTATAGCATCTGGTGCAACTTTGAATCTAAATCCAGCTACTACAGCCGGCACAATTAATTTGAAAGGAAATATTAATATCGTTTCGGGTGGAATATTAAATATTAATCCAAGCTCAACTACCGAAGATATTACATTTAGTGGTACATCTGTTCAGAATATTTCCAATAGTGGAACATTAAATAATGCAACAGGTTCGTCCTATATTATTGCAAATTCAACAGGAGTAAATTTTGCTTCGAACGTAGCAATTCCAACTCTTACTATTAATTCGGGAGGAGTATTGAATGTTAATGCCGGCAAACAACTTACAGTGTCTACTGCTTTTACAAACAATGGCACATTGAATTTATTATCGAGTGATATTGGTACAGCTACTATTTTACCGCCTGCAAGTATTACCGGAAGCGGCACTACCACAGTTCAACAATACCTACCTGATGCGCGCAACTGGTACGTTACGTCGCCTGTAACTGGTGCTGTGGCTCCGGCAGGTTATTCGTATTTTCAGCGCGATGAGGTTGCTTCGAGCTGGACAACTCGACCATTTGTTGCCGATAGTATTTTTTTAAGAGGTCATGGTTATATTGTTTTGCCTGTTGCTGCAGCTTCTACGCTTCAGTTTTCAGGAACATTAAATAGTGGAAATATTAATACAACACTCACTAAATCAGGTTCTGGCTTTAACTTGATAGGAAATCCTTATCCCTGTCATTTAGGCTGGACTTACGATTTTGCCAATGCAAACGCAGCTTTAATAGAATCGAGTATATGGGTTCGCACCAATGCCGGAACTGCTAACAATAGTGGTCAATGGTCGTTTGCAACATTCAATGCCGCAGCGGTTGAGTCGGTTCCGTCGGTTGCAAATGCAGGTGTTATTGCTCCCATGCAGGCGTTTTGGGTAAAAGCGAAAGCGGCGGGCACTTTAACATTAGATAATACGCTTGTACGTTCGCACCAGGCTTCCAATCCTTTAAAAGCTCCAGCAGCGATAAATACTGACCGTCAACGCCTACGTTTGCAAGTGGATAATGGCACAACAACCGATGAGACATTAATTTATTTTGCTGCTGCTGCCTCGAATGCTTACGATGCTTTTGATTCGCCTAAATTTGCAGAAGCAAATTCAGTTACACAAATTTTCACCACTGTTGATACCGAAAAATTAGTTATCAATGGCATGAATTCCATGCCGTTAGATACGCCAATTAGTTTGGGTTTTGTGCCTGGAAGTGCAACTTCATTCAGTATCAAAGCCAACGAAATTAGCAATTTACCTACAGATGTCAAGGTGATTTTGAAAGACAATGCAACACTTACCGAAACTGATTTGACCGATGGCTTTTCGACCTATCACTTTAGCCCCGAAACCACAAGTGTCGATCGTTTTAGTGTTATTTTCCGCTCGGCAGGAGTTGCAACAAGCATTAATAATTCTAACAAAATCAATGCTCAAGTATTTGTAAACGCAGCCAATTATATCACGATTATTGCACCTGAGAAAAGCAATTATGCCATTTACAATGCAGTAGGACAGCTGATTGAAAATGGAATTTTGAACACCAAACACCAAACTATAAAAACGAAACTAAATGCAGGTGTTTA
>CAIWIS010000435.1 GCA_903912795.1 uncultured Bacteroidales bacterium | reverse complement strand
GTACAACTCGGACAAAAAGATTTGCTTATTGATTGTCAGGGAAACTGGGGAAATATACTTACCGGCGATGGAGCTGCTGCACCTCGTTATATCGAAGCGCGACTTTCGAAGTTTGCTCTCGAAACCGTTTTTAATCCTAAAACCACCGAATGGCGCTCGTCGTACGATGGCCGTAACAAAGAACCAGTTGCGTTACCCGTAAAATTCCCATTACTTTTAGCACAAGGTGTAGAAGGTATTGCTGTGGGATTAAATTCAAAAATTCTGCCACATAACTTCAACGAACTGTGCGATGCTTGTGTGGCATACCTGCGCGAAGAGGAATTTGTGTTATACCCTGATTTTTTGACTGGAGGATCCATAGATGTAGCCCGCTACAACGATGGAGAACGTGGTGGAGCAGTAAAAGTACGTGCCAAAATAAGCAAAATTGACAATAAAACTCTGGCAATTACCGAAATACCTTTTGGGTCGAATACATCCAAATTGATTGAGTCAATAATTAAAGCCAGCGATAAAGGGAAGATTAAAATCCGTAAAGTGGACGACAATACGTCGGCTAATGTAGAGATTTTGGTGCAGTTACAACCTGGCATTTCATCGGACAAAACCATTGATGCGCTGTATGCATTTACCGATTGCGAGTTGAGTATTTCGCCTAATTGCTGCGTAATTCATAACGATAAGCCTCGCTTTATGGGGGTGAGCGAAATGCTTCGGATTAGTGCCGACCACACCAAAGATTTGTTGAAAGCGGAGCTCGAAATACAAAAAGCAGAATTGCTTGAACAACTATTTTTCACTTCGCTCGAAAAAATATTTATCGAAAACCGAATTTATAAGGATAAAGGGTTTGAAGATAGTACCACACAAGATGAAGTTATTGCGCACATCGATAAACGTTTGGAACCGTTCAAAAAGGATTTTATTCGCGAAGTAACCCGCGAAGATATTCTTAAATTGCTCGAAATTAAAATGATGCGTATCACTAAGTTTGATACCGATAAAGCTAACGATATTCTTATTGCTATTCAGAAAAAGATAGATGAGGTAATTTACCAACTCGACCACTTGGTGGATTATACCATTTTTTGGTTCGAAGGTTTGAAGACAAAATATGGCAAAGAATTTCCACGCCGAACCGAAATTCGTAATTTTGAGACCATTGTAGCTGCTAAAGTAGTGGAAGCAAACGAAAAACTATACGTAAATCGCGATGAAGGTTTTATTGGAACTAGCTTACGTAAAGATGAGTTTGTTTGCAACTGCTCCGACATGGACGATATTATTATTTTCTTTAAAGATGGAAAATATAAGATTGTAAAAGTAGCTGATAAACAGTTTGTTGGTAAAAATATTTTGCATTTGGATGTGTTTAAGAAAAACGATAAACGCACTATTTACAACGTAATTTACCGCGATGGGAAAGTGGGTCCAATTTACATCAAACGCTTTGCTGTGAACGGAATTACGCGCGATAAGGAATATGATATTACACAAGGCACAGCCGGCTCAAAGGTGATTTATTTTACCTCGAACCCGAATGCCGAAGCCGAAGTGGTACGTGTTACGCTCAAGCCCAAACCACGACTGTTCAAATTGGTGTTCGAAAAAGATTTCAGCGAAATTGCCATCAAAGGTCGCCAATCGATGGGAAATATACTGACCAAAAACGAGATACAAAAAATTGCATTGAAACAAAAAGGAGGTTCTACACTCGGTGGCCGACAGGTTTGGTTCGACCGCGATGTGTTACGCCTCAACTACGATAATCGTGGCGAGTATTTAGGCGAATTCCTGAGCGAGGATTTAATTTTAGTAGTATCGTCCAAAGGTGATTATTACACTTCCAACTTCGACTTAAATAACCATTACGAAAAAGATATTTTGGTTATCGAAAAATTCGATGCCAATAAAGTATGGTCGGTGGCATTGTACGATGCTGAGCAAAAATTCTATTATCTGAAGCGTTTCCAGTTCGAAGCAAGTCAGAAAATTCAAAATTATTTAGGCGAAAATAATGGTTCGCGCTTGATGCTGATGACCGATGTTGACTATCCACGTTTGGAAGTGATTTTTGGAGGAAGTGATACCTATCGCGAAGCATTAGTGATTGATGCCGAGGAATTTATTGGCGTGAAAAGTTTCAAGGCTAAAGGTAAACGACTCACTACCTATGAAGTAGAAACTATTAATGAATTGGAACCCTTGCGGTTTAAAGAAGTTCAAGAACAAGTGAATTCAGAATCAATTGATGATGTGGATAATGCCGATGAGGATGCTGTTGAAGTTCCTGAAGAGGTAATTGAAGAAGCCACTGAAACAATCGTAAATGAGGTTCCGGAAGTTGAGATTGCATCTGAGCCTGTTTCAGAAACAAAAACTGAAACTAAAAAGACTGTGGTTGTTGAAAAGGAAAAAGTAAAAGAGCAGTTGCAACAAATTAATGTAGTGAAAGAGCAGTTGCAACAAATTGAAGTAGTGGAAGACGAGGATCAAATTGAAGCAGTAGCTCCCTCGAGGCCTAAAAAGCCACTTAAGTCTGCAAAAAACATCAAATTACGTAATGTTGATGAGGATGAAAGTAACGATGGACAATTGTCGTTGTTTTGAAATAAAATGTATAAAAAAAGCTACAAAATAAGTATCTTTGCAGCCTAAAACAAAATTGAATGTTTTCATCATCCATACAGAAGTATATTACCGATAATAATTTCGCCACATTTACAGCTAAAGCCATTTTTTTCGACATGGATGGCGTTCTTTTCGACTCCATGAAATTTCATGCTCCTGCTTGGACGAAGGCTATGAACGATATTGGAATTGCATTTACTGAATACGAAGGCTATATGAACGAAGGTCGCACCGGACATTCAACTATTGATTTAGCTTTCAATCGTGAACATGGACGCAATGCAACAGAAGCCGAAAAACAAGAAATTTACCGTTTGAAATCTCGTTATTTCGAGACTTATGGCGACTCTCCAGTAATGCCTTTTGCAAGTGATTTATTGCAAAAAGTAAAAGCTGAAAAGCGTGAAATATATTTGGTGACTGGTTCAGGGCAAGCAAGTTTATTGGATGGTTTGCAAGTGCATTTTCCTGGAATTTTCAAAAAAGAACGTATGGTAACGGCTTTTGATGTGACTCATGGAAAACCGCACCCCGAACCTTATTTGCAAGCTCTGAAAAAATCGGGCTTAACGCCTGCCGAAGTAATGGTTGTGGAAAATGCGCCTTTGGGAGTGGAATCAGCTAAAGCTGCCGGACTGTTTGTAATAGCTGTAAATACCGGTCCGTTCGACGAAAAAGTGCTGTGGGATAGCGGTGCCGATATTGTTCTCAGCAGCATGCAGGAACTTTATGAGAAATGGGATTTTTTTCTTTGAAAACGGAATACGGTTGACAGACAACAGACGACAGACAACGGAAAACAGAAAGTAAAAGGTCAAAAGTCAGGAACAATCAATAACAATAATAACGGCGAACCTGCCTGCCGCAGGCAGGGCCAAATAACACGATACATCAATATATGCAAATTTACAAATATCCACCACGCGAACAATGGGCTGAACTTTTAGCTCGACCAGTTTTTGACAGTAGCGAACTGTTCAGCATTGTCGAAAAAGTGCTTTCGGATGTGCAAAAAAATGGAGATAAAGCGGTTCGGAACTATACAGCAAAATTCGATAAAATTACACTCGAATCGTTTGAAGTGACAAGCGATGAAATGGTTGAAGCCGAAAACCTTGTTTCGAAACAGCTAAAACAAGCCATTGAAATGGCACGCAGGAATATTTGGAAATTTCATGTGGAACAACAACAAGATTTGCCCGAAATTCAAACTTCGCCAGGTGTACTATGTTGGCAAAAAGCAGTGGCAATCGATAAAGTTGGATTGTATGTGCCAGGTGGAACTGCTCCATTATTTTCAACTGTATTAATGCTTGGAATACCCGCTAGTATTGCCGAATGTAAAGAAATTGTACTTTGTACACCACCCAATGCCGAAGGCAAAGTACACCCAGCGGTGTTGTATGCTGCCAAAATAGCGGGCATACATCGTGTTTTCAAAATTGGGGGTATTCAGGCTATTGCTGCCTTGGCGTATGGGACTGAAACTGTACCTAAAGTATATAAGATTTTTGGACCAGGAAATCAATACGTTACTGCTGCTAAACAATTGGTTTCGCTTCGCGACGTGGCTATTGATATGCCTGCTGGTCCTTCGGAAGTAGAAGTACTGGCCGATAACACTGCCAATCCGGCTTATGTGGCCGCCGATTTACTTTCGCAAGCAGAGCATGGTGCCGATAGTCAGTCCATTTTAATTACGGTCGACGAATCGTTGGTTGAAAAAGTGCTGGAGCAAATTGAATTGCAATTAGAGCAACTTCCACGTAAAGAATTAGCAAAAAAATCGTTGTCAAATAGCAAAATAATTGTTGTAAAAACATTGGAAGAAGCTGTGGAAATGACCAATGAATATGCACCCGAACACTTGATAATTTCAACGCATTATCACAATGGTGTAGCGGCAAATATTACCAATGCAGGGTCAGTATTTTTAGGAAATTATAGTCCTGAGAGTGCTGGCGATTATGCTTCGGGTACAAACCACACCTTGCCAACCAATGGCTATGCTAAAGCGTACAGTGGTGTAAATTTGGATAGTTTTGTTCGCAAAATTACATTCCAACAATTATCAAAAGAAGGATTAACCAACCTGAGTAATGCCATTATTTTGATGGCCGAAAACGAAGATTTACAAGCACATAGCAATGCTGTAAAAATCAGGTTGGATAACGAGCAACAAGAACGAGTTAAAGCGGAAAGAAGATAATGATTAACGAATTATTGCGCGAAAACATAAAAAACATGCAACCTTACTCGTGTGCGCGCGACGAGTTTAAAGGTGAGGCTTCGGTATATTTAGATGCCAACGAAAATCCTTACAATGGTCCTTACAATCGATATCCAGATCCCTTGCAATGGAAAGTAAAGGAAGCCATTTCGAAAGTAAAAAATGTACCTGTCGAAAATATATTTTTAGGTAATGGTAGCGACGAACCTATAGATTTGCTTTATCGCGCTTTTTGTGAGCCTCGTCGCGACAATGTGGTAGCCATTGAACCTACTTATGGCATGTACAAAGTGTGTGCAGCTGTAAATGATGTGGAGTATCGCAAAGTATTGTTGAGTGAATACTTTGATATTGAGGCATTTAAATTGATTGACTCGGCCAATTTGAATACAAAAATTATTTGGTTATGTTCGCCGAATAATCCTACCGGAAATAAACTGAATGCCGACGAAATTCTGAAAGTGCTTCAATGGTTTCGTGGAATTGTAGTAGTTGATGAAGCTTATATCGATTTTTCGGACAGTCAGAGTTTTAGCACATATATTGCTCAATATCCTAATTTGGTTGTTTTACAAACACTGTCGAAAGCTTGGGGGAATGCTGCTATCCGACTCGGAATGGCTTTTGCTTCAGTAGAAGTAATTGAGGTGCTCAACAAAATTAAATACCCTTACAATATCAATATCCTCACACAGGAACATGCCAAAAAAGTGTTAGCAAATGCCGCACAAACCACCCAGTGGGTACAAGCCATATTGAACGAACGCACCCAATTAATCGACAAGTTAAAGGAGTTAGCTTTAGTAAAACACATTTATCCTACAGATGCTAATTTTGTTCTTGTAAAAGTGGATAATGCCAATATTGCTTATAACTGGTTGGTAAACAAAGGTATTATCGTCCGCAATCGCAGTAGCGTTACGCTTTGTGGCGATTGCCTACGTATAACAGTGGGCACTCCAGCCGAAACAGCCGAATTAATTGCTGCCCTAAAAGATTTTGGGTCGGTGTTTAAATAGACCTGTTTTATATTTTTTCTTTCAAAAACTTCCCTGTATACGAGTTTTTACATGTAAGTATGTCTTCGGGTGTGCCCTCGAAAACCAGATTACCTCCTTTATCACCTCCTTCGGGGCCAATGTCGATAATGTGGTCGGCGCATTTTATAACTTCCGGATTGTGTTCGATGATTATTACCGTATGTCCTTTAGCAATCAATGCATCCAAAGCTTTAAGTAACGTTTTTATATCGTGAAAATGCAATCCGGTAGTTGGTTCATCGAAAATAAATATAGTTGGTTCAGGTTTTTCGTTTGCCAAAAATGAAGCTAATTTCACACGTTGACTTTCACCACCCGACAAGGTATTGCTCGATTGCCCAAGTTTTACATATCCAATACCCACATCCTGAAGTGGTTTGAGTCGTTTTGCAATTTTCTTTTCGGTAGAAGTTCCTGTATGTTCACTGAAAAACTCAATTGCTTGATTTACGGTCATTTCCAAAACATCAAAAATGTTCACATCGTGATAATGCACATCTAAAATATCTTGCTTGAAGCGTTTACCGTGGCAGTGTTCGCATTCGAGAACCAAGTCGGCCATAAACTGCATTTCTACGGTTACGGTTCCTTCGCCCTGACATTCCTCGCATCGTCCGCCTTCGGTGTTGAACGAAAAATGCGATGCTGAATAGCCCATTTGTTTCGAAAGTTGTTGGTCGGCAAAGAGTTTGCGAATTTCGTCGTATGCTTTTATATACGTCACCGGATTCGAACGTGATGAACGTCCAATAGGATTCTGGTCCACAAATTCCACATCTTTAGCCAATTGCATAGAACCTCGCAATGCACCAAACTGACCAGTACGGTCGGCTACGCCACCATAATGTTTTTTGAGTGCAGCATAAAATACATTACGCACCAGCGACGATTTTCCAGAGCCACTCACACCCGTAACCACGGTCATTACATTCAATGGAAATTTCACATCAATGCCTTTCAGGTTGTTTTCGCGCGCACCCAATATTTCTATATAATTATTCCATTTACGCCTGTGTTCGGGTACTTCAATGGTTTCTTCGCCCAATAGATATTTTAACGTGAATGACTTTGAGGTATCTAAATTCCCACCTTTGGGGGGATTTAGGGGGGCTATACCCTGATACACCACTTCGCCACCTTTTCGACCAGCTAAGGGGCCTATGTCAATCAGATAATCGGCTGCTTGCATTATTTCTTCATCGTGCTCTACCACAACCACTGTATTTCCAAGGTCGCGGAGTTGTTTAAGCACTTTTATAAGTAAATGTGTGTCGCGCGAGTGCAAACCAATGCTTGGTTCGTCCAGAATATACAGCGAGCCCACCAAACTACTACCAAGCGAAGTGGCGAGGTTAATGCGCTGACTCTCACCACCTGAGAGTGAGTTCGAAAGACGATTAAGCGTGAGATAGCCCAAACCTACATCCAGCAAAAACTGAATACGGCTATTTATTTCAATTAGCAGTCGTTTTGCTACGGCAGCATCGTGTTCATCGAGTGTAAGTTGGTCGAAAAACTCCTTTAGTTTAGTCACCGGCATAAGCACCAGTTCCGAAATGGATTTTCCATCAATTTTTACGTATCCAGCTTCTTTTTTCAAACGGCTACCTTTACAATCAGGACAAACGGTTTTACCACGATAACGTGCCAGCATTACTCGGTACTGAATTTTGTATTGATTGGCTTCGAGCATTTTGAAAAAAGCGTGTAAACCTTCAAAATATTTATTGCCCGTCCAGAGCAATTCACGTTGTGCATCAGTCAGTTCGTAAAACGGTTTGTGTATTGGAAAGTTGAATTTATCAGCGTTGTAAATCAATTGTTTTTTATATTCGCCCATCACTTCACCACGCCAACACATCACGGCATCTTCAAAAATTGAAAGCGTTTTATTGGGAATAACCAAATCTTCATCAATACCAATTACACGTCCAAAACCTTCACAATTGGGGCAGGCTCCAAGTGGACTATTAAAACTGAACGTGTGTACCGATGGTGTTTCGAACTGCATGCCGTCCAATTCGAAACTTTTGGAGAAAGATAATCGCACCGACTGCGGCTCTTCAAGTCCCTCTCCCCTTGGAGAGGGATTTAGGGAGAGGTCACAACTTCCTCTTCCTTCGAAAAATGCTGTTTCAACTGAATCGGTCAGACGGCTAATGCCCGTTTGTGTGCGGTCCACTGTTAAACGGTCGATAACCAGTGAAACGGTTGGGTTGTTTTTTAAAAGCGTTTCATTGTCAACAGCTTCCTGTATGCGTACAATTTCAGTATTTATTTCTACACGGCTAAAACCTTGCATCATAAGGCTCTGCAATTCGCCTTTCAATGTGCGGTCATCGGTAGGAACAACAGGTGCTAAAATCAAAATACGTGTATCGTCAGGATATTGCAAAGCAGCTTCCACCACATCGTCGGCTTGGTGCTTTTTTACCAAATTTCCTGTAAGCGGTGAGTATGTTTTGCCAATACGGGCATAAAGCAGCTTGATATATTCGTAAATTTCGGTTGAAGTACCCACTGTGGAACGCGGATTGCGGGTATTTACCTTTTGCTCAATAGCAATAGCAGGAGGAATACCTTTAATAAAATCCACTTCGGGCTTGCTCATGCGCCCCAAAAACTGACGTGCGTACGACGATAAACTTTCCACATAGCGGCGTTGTCCTTCGGCATACAGTGTATCGAAAGCCAACGACGATTTTCCAGAACCCGATAAACCAGTAATTACTACCAACTTATTGCGTGGAATTTCTACATCAATATTTTTGAGATTGTGCACACGGGCACCTTTTATTTGAATACTTCCTTTATCGGACATTTTTTTAGATTAAAGAGTAAAGATTAAAGAACAAAGAATCTGGGTTTTTTGCAAGCTGCAAAGATACAAAAATGCAGTCGAAATAATTCATGAACTGTATTATTTAAACTCAAAACAATGATGGTGATTTTATGTTCAGAATTGAATATTATAATGATACGTTTTTTTTAAATCTATATCAATAATTGTTCTTGTTTTCGATGCATAAAATTTACTATATTTGCAATTCACATATTCTCTAATAAAAAAATTCTAAAACTATGAACAACTATCAATTAAAACACTTTATCGCAATTATTATATTTTTGTTTGTGTGCTTTTATACAGCGTCTGCGCAATCCACTGATTCGATAAGAGTAGAAACTAGTTTTTCTGGGATAAAATACTATAAAAATAATCAAAAACTATATTATCAGGATTTAGGTGAAATTTTCAAGTCTAATCCTTTGGCATACAAACAATACAGAAAAGCTATCAGATCATTCAATACTTCAGCTTTAGTTCTTGCTTTGGGTGGTGGTTTTATAGCTGGTGGAGCTGTAATGAGTTATGAACCTGTATTATATGGCGGTAAACCTGATTGGACAATGGCGTTAGTTGGTGTTGGCATAGTTGGTGTCTCAATACCAATGTTTGCTGTTACAAAGCATAAAATTTTGAAATCAATAACTACCTATAACAATGGTTTATCTATTCAAAGTAGTTCTGAAATTTCGGATATTAATATTCATGTAAATGAAAAAGGTATCGGGTTTGTAGTATGTTTTTGAATTATAAGTAATTTTTTTCAATCCTTTCTTGTGCATTTTTACTCTCTGATTTTTTCTTACCTTTGCAGTCGTAATAAAACAATACCAAGAATTATGAACAGATATTTTTTAAAATTCGCTATTTTAGTAGCACTAGTTATTTTTGTAAGTTCGTGTAAAACTACAATGCAAATTGAACGTCCTAAAGAATCGTATTTGCCTTCGAACTTAGCTCCGGCAATATCTGAATTACCTTTAGAAGTAGAGGTAGACATAAAAAAGCTGGAAGCTGCTATTAATAAAAAAATGAACGGACTGATTTTCGAAGGCGAAAAGCTAAATAATCAGGATTTAAGCGTGAAAATATGGAAAGCTCAGAATTTTTCGTTTATCGTAAAAAATAATGTAATTGAATACCGTGTGCCGCTTAAGTTGTGGACTCGTTTTGCATGGACAGTCGAGAAATTTGGAATTTCGGTAGGCGATAACTACGAAGCGAATGGAAGTATTGCGCTGAATTACAAAACAACCATCGAAATTGATAAGAATTGGAAATTGGTAGCTAAAACTACTCCAAATGGTTTTCAGTGGATTGAAACTCCTAAACTGAATGTGATTGGTGTATCTGTTCCGGTAACTCCTATTGCTAACATTGCTTTGCAAAAAAGCGAGAAACTGATAACTGACCAGATTGATGCTGCATTAGCTCAAATGGTAGATTTGAAAAAATACGTAACAATGGCTTGGACTGAAGCTCAAAAACCGATGCAGGTAAGTGCCGAGAATAACCTTTGGGTGCGTATTACGCCTAAAGATGTGTTAGTTTCACCTTTCGAAACAAAAGGACAGAAATTAAATGTGTCAATTTCGTTACAAGCACTTATTGAATCGTTTATGGGTGTAAAGCCTGAACAGAATAAACCTACAGCAGTTCCAGCTTTCAAAATGGCTGCAACTCAACCCAAAGAATTTAATCTGAATATTGCTGCTGATGCCACTTACGATAAAATTTCGGAGATGGCAAAATCGCAGTTAGTGAATAAAACATTTACCGAAGGAAAAAAGACCATTACCATTACCGATTTGTCGGTTTTTGGCAGCAATGGCAAACCTGTGTTTGTAGCTGATGTAACTGGCTCGCTTAAAGGTAGGATTTACTTTACAGGAACTCTTGCGTACAATGCCGAAAAAGTGGCCGTTGAAGTACTAAATCCTGAATTCGATTTAAAAACAAAAAACGCCTTAGTGAAATCGGCTGGTTGGTTGCTTAATGGGTTGATAATTAAAAAAATAACTCCTTATCTTACATACTCTGTAAAAACTGAACTCGAAAGCATGAAAGCCGAAGCAAACAAAATGCTAAGCAATTACAAAGTGTACGATGGCGTATCGCTTACCGGAAAACTGAATAATGTGTCGGTTAAAAGTCTCGATTTAGTTCCGGGCGCTATACGTTTAAATGCCAATGTGCGAGGCAATATTGCTCTCAACGTAGATGAATTAAATTTTTAAAGAATATTATTTTGCAATTTATTATTACTTTTGCAATTGATTGAAAAATTGATAATTGTTAATGTATGGGAGAAAAGGCAGTTTCCATAATATCGTCGATTGCAATAATTAACTTGCTGGTAACCTCATTAGTTTGTTGGTTTAAATCCAAAAACCATCGGTTTTATTTATGGTTGGGTTGGATAATTTTTTCATCGGCAATAGCCATGATAAATAATCTTCATATTTTTTTGGGTTATGGAAATATCTGGTTTTATCATTTTTCGTTGGTATTAAATGTTAGTTTTGGAGCCTACGTCATTTTGTTTATTCGTAATCATACCAAAAAGCCAACCAATAAATTTTCCCAAAATTTACTCCTCTTTATACCGAGCTTTTTATACATCCCGTTTATTGTTTTCTGTATTGTTTATCCTGCTTGGGCCGAAAAAACTATTGAATTTGCTGAGAAAGGTGAACTGACAATTTTTTCTATATTATTTAACCTTATTATTGTGTTCTATTCGGTTGGAGCCAACCTTTGGTTGTTCATTAAGGAAATACGAAACAGGAAGGTAGAGCATGAAATTTCGACACGCAATCAACGAATTGAGATACTTGGTGTTATGCTTGCACTTCAGCTAATGGCATTTGTGCCATTTTTATTAAAAACCGATATTAACTATGTTATTGTTTATATGCCTGTTTTTGGCCAAATTTATTTTCTGTATTTATTTCTGCGGATGTGGAAATTGGACAGAGTAAACTTAAGTGAAAATGAAAAAATTCATAAATCATCGGCAGACAATACGCTTAAATATGCGACCATTAGATTGTCCGATGATAAAATAGAGCGTATAAAAAATCAGATTAATGAATTGATGGAAAGCGAAAAACTTTATCTTATTCCAGAATTTTCATTAACGGATTTATCGAACAAAACGGGAGTTACAACTTATATCTTATCAATGGTCATTAATAGTCAGTTACAAACAAACTTTTCTGATTTGATTAACAAATTTAGGGTTGAAAAAGCGAAACTTTTATTGCCCGTTATGAAAATGAATAAAAGCACAATTGAAACTATAGCTTACGATTGTGGATTTAGTAACCGCACTAGCTTTTATGCCGCATTTCGTAAATTCACCAACCAATCACCTTCCAATTACATTAAGGACATTGAAAAAGGGAACCTATCGGTTGGATAGATTCCCTTGTGTAAAGCAAACAGCGTTCTTACGAAAAAAAAATTATCTTGTTGAAATAATCGACACTTTTATCTTGTGCGAAGTAAATGTTCAAATATAATATACCATTTATTTAAAGACGAAAGTAACTCTACATCCCCTTTAGGGGCTTGGGGCGGCAAAAATTAATGTTATAACTGCCCCTATATCCCCTAAAGGGGACTTGAAGTTACAATTGATTT
>CAIWIS010000434.1 GCA_903912795.1 uncultured Bacteroidales bacterium | reverse complement strand
TTTAAATATAAAATTATTACTTCGGCTTTATTTTTAATAATTCTATTTCCATTACTTTTATTGGCTGCTTTTATCCCGCCTAATAATTGGGACAGCATGGCCTATCATCTTCCAAGAATTCAACATTGGATACAAAATGGCAATATATACCCATATCCTACTAATATTACCAGACAAATTGCTACTTCTCCTTTATCTGAATACATAATTTTAAATTTCCAGGTTCTAGCTTCTACAGATGTGTTTTCAAATCTTGTGCAATATTTTGCATTAATTAACACTATTTTTTTAGCAACACTAATATTCGAATTATTTTTGTGAAAGATGTAAATAAGTTTCAAGTTATCAGATGCAAATTCCGACCAAATTACTTTTTTCATCATCACCAATTTTCCGATTCCTTTATGAGATTTTCCTGACTCATGAATTTTCCGTTTTTGAAATCTTCATTTGCACGTTTAGCTCTTTCAACCAATTGTTTTTGCGTAAACTGTTTAATAGTTGATTCGACACAAGTTTCTTTAATTTTCTCTTCAATTTTCCTAAAAACAACTTCGTCCTTAATGTTAATCAGAACATTAATTGCTTCTAATTTTCTGGCCTGAAAGTTTGTATAATTCATGTGTTTATAATTATTTTTTTACCAAAAAGAGCTATTCAAGTATATTTCAATTTTAATTGCAACTTCAAATTGTTTTAATTACAATAGGCAAAGATAATGATAATTTGGGAATATGGCAAGAGGTTGGAGTGTTAAATTGCCCCCGATTCATCGGGATGTCCGCCCTGTCTGCCGACAGGCAGGTTCGCTACCACCTGCGGGCGTTATTGGGGCGTTGCCCGTTATTAGGCTCCCGATACATCGGGACAGGTACGTGCGTTAGTAAGCTTCGCTGTTATTTGCCCGTTGTGCGTTATCCCGCTAAGGCGGGATCTTCGTCCTGTCTGCCGACAGGCAGGTGCACTACGGTCCCGTCTAATCGGGATCTTCGTTGCACTACGATTGGCTGCTTTGTGCGTTATTGGTAAGAAAGAATAGGTACGCGGATTGAGTATTCCGACGTTCCGTGATTAACGGAATAAAAAGGATATAGCAGAACTGTCTACCTCAGACAAGTATGGGCGAATTAATATGTTATATGATTGGAAGTGATTTTATTCACTAGTATATTACCATGTATGTCAATATCATAAATAATGTACCATGTAGTTTTAGGATTTACCCTAAACTTATATACTTTACTCCCAAATTGTTTATGATATTCATACTCAGTACTGAAATGGCATAAAATGTTGTTCAACAAATAACAAACATCAATAATATTGTTAATATACTCAATAATAAAAGCTTCGCTAAGCTCAAATTTATTCCATGTAAGTAGGGTCTGCTGTTAAACTCAGACTACGTTTATATATAAAATTTGACGAGAATCGTCTGTTTGTTTTATAATTTCTATTTGTCTAAAAATATACGATATATTTTGAAACAGAGATTTCAGCAAGCGTGCTGAAAAACTCAGCAAGTTGACTATTGTGCGCAGGAGTGCTACTCCCGCCAATTTGACTAAGTTCAACACCAAAATGATGCTTGCAATCCAACTTTCGCTTGTTCCTTTGAGTCTTGCTTTGATACGATTCAATCCGTATCCTGTTTTGGCTTGACCGAACTTGCCTTCTACTGGGTTTCGCTCTCCTGGACTTACGTGAATTGACAGTGCCGATGGTCTTCCAAGTGGCTTAGCTAATAGCTTTATTCCTAATTCTTTTAGCGCAGCTCGATTGGCTCGGGTGCAATAGATCTGGTCAGCAAGTACTTCGCGGGGATAACAACCAAAACGTTTACGGTACTTTTGAATGTAATCCATCATGTGATTTCCCTCGTTAAAGGCATCCCATGAAAGTTCGTCCAGGAATGAGATTCCCTCAATGATAGAAACATGTATTTTGGAGCCAAACTCAACTTTGGCCTGAGCCTTACCTCGTACAATGGGTCTTACATGAGGTTGATGTACGCTTACAATACGATGGTCTACGCTATGAGTGTTGGTGTCGAACATTTGTTTTTGTTGGTCGTAGAGCGTTTGCACCACGAAAAGATATTTCTGCTGGCTTGGATTTAATGGAAATTTCAGATTGTTTATTTGATACGCATCCAAAAGGTCATTTACAATGGCGATATCTCGCTTTACAAAGTTTAGCTGACAGCGGTTAGCTTTACGGATAACTTTTCGACTCTTGTTTTTCTTTTGAGCCGTTTGAAGGTACTTTTTACGGGCAACTTGTCGATAAGTCCTTGGTTTAACCTCATGCAACTCTTTGGTATAAATGTGGTCAATGAGTTCTTCGAGTTTTTCTCTGGCATCGTTCAGTAAGTTCAAATCAGTTGGATAGGCAATGTCCTGCGGACAAGCTGTAGCATCATAAATTACACGACCTTTGTGCTCTGGTTCGATGGTCGTATCTTGCTCGTTATCTGATATGTCATCGTCTTGGTTTGAAGATAGAGGTGGCTCACTAGCCTTATGAGTGCTTTCAATTTTTGTTTTGATAGCTACTATCTTTTCATTAATGGCGTTGAGTTTATCCAAACCCAGACGTTTGCGAAAGTCAACAAAAAGGGAGGCATCGAAGGGTTTTTCGTTCGTAAAACTGGGATAACCCAGAAAGTATTGCATGTAAATGTTTTCAGAAATCTGATCAACGGTTTCACGGTCATCCAAGTTGCACATATGTTTTATAATCAGTGAACCAATCACAATACGAGGATTTAATGCTGGACGACCGGTTTGTGGTTTTGGAACAAATTTAAAATACATATTGCAAATCTCATCCCAAGGGATAAGATGAGCTAAGACAACCCAACGGTTTGTTGTACTCAGTTTTTGATCAAATGGATTTTCAAATCCTGCCAAAGTTAATTGGTTGGGACTTACATATTCCGGCACTTGTGCACGCTTTTTACGGGGTGATGACATATATCCTTGCATTTAGTTGCACAAAAATAATGATATAATATTGATTAACAATCAGTTTGCTGTTTTTAAGCAGACCCTACTTATTTAGTGAAATCAAAACTCTGAATTGAAATCTCACTGCGTTATGATAGTTGGTCACCACACTATTGAAATGAATTAATCTTTATCTCCAATTTATTACTAAACGCTTGTAATAATTTTCAAATTATTCGAATTAAATAATCCCCGTCTCACCGGATATAGGAATTTGCGCACTGCCAAGCAGGATTTGCAATCCTGCTTTATGTATTATAAGGATTTTCAATCCGAAAAACTTACAATTTCATATCCAATGCAAAGATAAATATCTCTTATAAAATATTTTAGCGGATTGAAAATCCATATAGTAGTGAAAGGTAGGATTGCAAATCCTACCTGACGCGCCACCTTTATTTTGTTTTTACAATAATTTACATCCCAATGGACGAACTGACGTGCCACCTTTTGCTTGTTTTCAATAAACTATATCCTGGAGGAAGGGGCGCTGCCGAGCCGTTTACATTTTTACAATCTATGCCCAACAAGGGGTTTCTTCCGTTTTAAAACAACGTCTTTATATTTTATTTTATTCTTATTGATTACCTGCAATTTGTGTTTTTTCTGACCCAAATAACCATTTGAAAGCATTTTGTATGGATTAGCATCTTCGCTGCATTGAAGCATAACAAATTCATTGTCCACCATTTCCCATTTCCCTTCACATATAGGACCTCCCCCGGCTGAATTGATAAGTAATTTAAATGTGCTATCTACATGTAATTCTAAAGTATAGGCAGTATTAAAATCCTTACCTTTTACAAGTTTATAAAATGTACCACTAATTATTCTTTGTTCTATCTTCTGGGCTTTGCATGTAACAAATAATCCCAACACTATCGCTATATAAATTACGGCTCTTTTCATGTGTTTATATTTGATTTTTTTAGTTGTCACATGGACGTTTCATCCCCCGTCTCACCGGATATAGGCATTTGCGCACCGTCGTTGGGAACCAACGGTCATGAGCCAGCGAATAATTGTAATCCCAACATCCTGTATTATCAGGATTTTCAACCCCGATGCTCGGGACAAGTCCGAAACACTTTTTTTAACCATATCCAACACAAAGATAAATATTTATTTTTGAATTAAAGCGGATTACAAATCCTTATAGTAGAGAAAGGTAGGAATAAATCCTACCTGACGCGCCACCTTTGTTTTTTAAATAGATATATCCGGCTGGACGGGAGGGGAGTAGAAATGGAAAATTTGCATTTCTGTTTGGTCGTATATGGGTATTTGCGTACTATTGTTTACAACCTGACGCGCCACCATTGTTTTGTTTTTTAAATAGATATATCCGAATGGACGGGAATTACTCCCCTTTATTGTGAGTAGTTC
>CAIWIS010000433.1 GCA_903912795.1 uncultured Bacteroidales bacterium | reverse complement strand
ATTGTGAGCAAACTCTCGGCTCAATGGAAGCTATCGTACAACGAAAGAGCTGGGGATTATACTGATTTTGTAAGTAATCAAAAGCTTAGTTATAAGCCTTTTGCAATGGCTGATGTGCGTTTGCTTTGGACCGATAGGTATTTTGATGTTTTTGCAGATGCTAATAACTTATTGGATGTGAATTATGCTGATTACGGAGGTTTAATTCAGCCTGGAATAAATTTTAATGTAGGAGTAAGGGTAAAATTATAAATCTAAAAATCCAGTTCAGGTAATTGAATTTGATTTTTCTTAGTGTTTGCTTTTATTATTTTTTTTGCAGCTTTTTTCAATTCGTAAAACTCCTTTTCGCCTGTTAAGTTAAAACTCAAACGGTGAAGAGGAGTTTTTCCATGTATCACAATAGCATTTCGGTGTGCTTTGGTAGGGTAGGCTTTGTTTTTATCCCATTCGTAGTTCGGATATTGAGCGTGTAAAGTTTGCATTATTTCGTCGCGGTGTGTTTTGGCTAATACCGATGCTGCTGCAATGGACAAATACTTTGCATCGCCCTTTACTATGGTTTTATATGGAATATTCTTGTATGGTTTAAACCTATTTCCGTCCGAAATAATAAATTCGGGCTGCGTTGTTAGCGCTTCAATGGCCTTGTGCATTGCCAGTATGGAAGCGTTCAGAATGTTGATGTTGTCAATTTCAAAATTATCAACCACACCAACTGCCCAAGCTATGGCATTTTTTTCGATATACGGACGGAGCTCATCTCGCTCTTTTTCGGTCAATTGTTTGGAATCATTCAATTTAGCACATTCAAAATCAATGGGCAGAATAACAGCTGCAGCAACCACAGGCCCTGCAAGGCAACCACGACCAGCCTCGTCGGTACCACACTCCAACTTCGATCCTGAAAAATTATGAAGTAATAGAGCCATTGATTAGTTTATAAAATTAAAGATATAGAAAAATATAAAGAAACAAATCTATTATAGCCCCAAACCCCTAAAGGGGCTTAAAGAGTGATATTTGAAGTGATTTACTTTAAAATAAAAATTATTCGAAATTAAGAGACAAAGCTAATTTCTGTTCCCCTTTAGGGGTTTGGGGCAGATTTTTCATTGCTTGCCTTTTTAACTTCATCCCATAATTGTGGTGATAATTTCATCATGGGTTTATACATAATCGACTCTTTCTTAGTTTCTTCGTTCAAAATGCCTACTTTGGAATCCACGGCATTAAATAAATTTATCAGCAAACTAATAATTAAAGCATACTTTAATGCCCCAAACAAACCTCCAAAAAATTTATTTAACCCACCAAGCGAAATTTGTTCGGCAAGTTTATCAAGCGATCGTGCCAACACCATCATGCCCAAAGCAATAGCAATAAATACAACTACAAACGACAATGGCTTAGCAACTTGTTCCGATACTGAAAATACGCCTGTAAGTATGGAACTTGCTATGGGTGAAAGTAATTTTGAACCATAAATTCCAATGAAAATTACGGCTATCGATAATATCTCGCGTATAAAACCTTTGGTTAAGCCAAATACAAATCCCAAAAATATTGGAATAACAATCAGGATATCAAGCGTGTTCATGTGCGTTGGTTTTTAAAGTTTATAAATGCAATTTAGTTTTGCAAAGATAAAAAAAAATGTGGCACAGCTTTTGTTTTATGCTCAATACCGGAAAAAAAAACGAAGTTGCAACCTTAGGCATTATTTATCTTTTTTAAAAAATACAATTATGAGAACAAGAATTACAAGTCTAATTGCTATTTTAACTATAGCATTCTCCATACCAGGTATGGCCAGACAACGGATACAAGTAGAAGCTGTAAATAACGATTTAAGTTATTATCTTGATTTAAAAGCAATAGCAAGTATTTTTGGCGATTCGCGCGATTTGGAAGATTTTGAACGCAGAATTAATGATTCTGATGCTGAAATATCAAATCTTGACTTAAACGGCGATGGCGATATTGATTACTTGAGAGTGATCGAAACTTCCGAAAACAATACACACGTAGTAGTTATACAAGCGATTCTTGATAGGGATGTTTTCCAAGATGTAGCTACAGTAGTTGTTGATCGTGACAGATATCGTCGTTCGTATGTTCAAATTATTGGCGATCCATACATCTATGGTAACAATTATATTATCGAGCCTGTTTTTTATCGTACACCTCGTATACTTTCATGGTTTTGGACTCCTTATTACCGTTCTTGGTATTCGCCTTATACATGGGGGTATTATCCACAGTATTATCATTATCGTCGCCCAGTACATATTAATATTTATCTTTCGCATGTGCACGGTTGTATAAATTACGATCACTATTACCGTTACAACGATAGTTGGAGAAATAGAGATGCATACCGTATGTATGGTTCAATAAGTAGAAATGATTACAGTGTTCGCTATCCTGAACGTAACTATAGCCGCCGAAATACTGATGCCTCAAACCGTTACGAAATGGACCGTCGCCATAACAGTGATTATGTACGCTCATCGGATAATAATTCGTCGAATAATGCAAGATATAATTCATCGCGCAGCTCAAACGATAATGTATACGACCGTTCAACACGCACTCCTTCGGATGTTCGTAATCAAAGTGGAGGTAGATCTGAAAGTACAGTTCGTAAATCTGAAACAACAAGATCAAGTAATACTGATGTTTACCGTCCAAGTCGTCAATCGAGTACTCCAACTCGCGAAGGATACACTCCAAACCAAAGTTCAACTAGAACTGAGGAGGTAAAACGACCAGCTACACGGAGTTCCGAAAATGTTACAACACCATCGCGAAGCAGTTCTGAAAGTGTTCGTTCAGCAAGGCCAGCTCCCGAAACAAAAACTGTAGAACGGAGTTCAAGTCAACGCAGTAGCACACCAGCACCAACGAAAAGTGAATCCACTCGTAGTTCGAGTTCAAAAAGTTCGAGTTCACGTAGCGAAGGTGGTAGAAGATAGTAACCTGAGGATTTAAAATAGATTTGTTTGTAATTCATTTAATTTTGCGCAACCGTCAAACGAAAGTTTGACGGTTTTTTTTTAGCGCGTAGTTTTTTTCCAATCAACAATGCCTTTTATGGCCAATAGTACAAATATAATATACTCAATGGTCAATAAATATAAGCCCTGACGGAAAAAAACAAATACCGAAACACAATTTACAATAAGCCAAATATACCAATTGTCGAAAATTCGACGGGTAAGCATTATTTGACCTGCTATACTTGCAATGGCAACAAATGCATCGAAGTAAACCTGTGAAGCTGGTTTAGGGAAGATAGTTGGAAATAGATTCGGTAATTGTTGAATAATTAAACCAACTAATAAAGTGGTTGCAGCTATCAATAAAGCTATCCATAAACGCCATTTAGTTGTCAAAACGGTTGGTGCTTCATTTTCCGAAAGTTGCTTACTCCAAATTATCCAACCATAGATATTCGAGAAGAAGAAAAATGCTTGCAAAAACATGCCCGAATACAACTGCACCTGAAATAGTAGCACGAAAAAACAAGCCACACTTATCATGCCTAATGGCCACGAAATAATTTTTTGACGTGTTGCCAGCCATACCGCATTTAAGCCAAACACTGTACCAATAAACTCGGTATAACTCAATGGGTACGACCAAAGTGTTATTAGTGTGTTGTTTATGTCGAAAAAACCAAATGAATTTACCATGATTTAAAAGTAAAAACCACAAAAGAAAACAAAAGTAAAGAGTAATTGATTTATAAAAATATGCTTTCTTATTGATTTTTTTTTCTGTGTTCTTTTGTTTCCTTTTGTGGTTCAATAATTTAATACAACAAAGTCGCAAAAATAATAATCATCTTTGCGACTTTGCGTTTTTGTGTGAATCGTATTTTTAACCTACAATTTTACGAAACAAGTTTTTCATATTGACTGCATCGCCAATAATTTTATGTAAATCGGCTATAGCCACACGTTCTTGTTGCATGCTGTCGCGATGACGTATGGTTACTGATTTGTCCTCTGGAGTTTGGTGATCCACTGTTATACAGAATGGTGTTCCAACTGCATCCTGACGGCGGTAACGTTTTCCGATTGAGTCTTTTTCATCGTAAGCACATTTAAAATCGAACTTCAAATCGTTGATAATGTCGCGAGCTATTTCAGGAAGTCCATCTTTTTTCACAAGCGGCATAATACAAGCTTTTACAGGTGCTAATACCGGAGGAATTGTCAATACAATACGTGTGTCGCCACCTTCCAAAGCTTCTTCTTTGTACGAAGCTGCCATAATGGATAGGAATGTACGGTCAACACCTATCGATGTTTCGATTACATAAGGCACATACGATTGATTAATTTCCGGATCAAAATATTTGATGTTTTTGCCCGAGAATTTCTCATGACTGCTCAAGTCGAAATCGGTACGTGAGTGAATTCCTTCCACTTCTTTGAATCCAAAAGGCATTTCAAATTCAATGTCGGTAGCTGCATTGGCATAATGTGCCAATTTATCATGGTCGTGGAAACGGTATTTCTGATCACCTAAGCCTAGGGCTTTGTGCCATTTGAGGCGGAATTCTTTCCAATGTTCGAACCATTTCATTTCTTCGCCCGGACGAACAAAGAATTGCATTTCCATTTGTTCAAATTCACGCATGCGGAAAATAAACTGACGTGCAACTATCTCATTCCGAAATGCTTTTCCAATTTGTGCTATTCCGAATGGAATTTTCATACGACCTGTTTTTTGAACGTTCAGGAAGTTTACAAAAATTCCCTGAGCCGTTTCCGGACGTAAATATATTTTCAACGCTCCATCGGCTGTTGAGCCCATTTCGGTGCTAAACATAAGATTAAACTGACGAACATCGGTCCAGTTACGAGTTCCACTGATAGGACAAACTACTTCGTAATCTTCGATAATTGCTTTTAGCTCAGCTAAGTTTCCATCGTTGAGTGCAGCTACAAAACGAGCGTGAATTTCGTTGCGTTTAGCTTGATTCTCCAATACTCGTTCGTTGGTTGAGCGGAATACAGCTTCGTCGAAGCTATCGCCAAAACGTTTAGCGGCTTTTTCCACTTCTTTATTCATTTTGTCGTCGTACTTAGCCAATAAGTCTTCGATAAGCACATCGGCACGATAACGCTTTTTACTGTCTTTATTGTCAATCAACGGATCATTAAATGCATCAACGTGTCCCGAAGCTTTCCAGGTAGTTGGGTGCATAAAAATAGCTGCATCAATTCCAACTACGTTTTCGTTGAGCAATACCATGCTATCCCACCAGTATTTTTTAATGTTGTTTTTTAGTTCAACACCATTTTGACCGTAGTCGTACACGGCACCTAGTCCGTCGTAAATTTCGCTCGAAGGAAATACAAAACCATATTCCTTGCAGTGCGCAATTAGTTTTTTAAAAACATCTTCTTGTGAAGCCATAATATTTATGTACAATTTATTTATTTGCAATTTACAGTCGGCAAAGTTACAATAATTTTGCTAAAAATCATGTTGATAGTAAGATAATAGCATCTAAAAATAGCTAAAAAACAAACCCAAAACTGAATTTCAGGAATTCTGCTTTGGGTTTATTTCAAGATTGGAGGTTACAATTGCTAAGTTTTACGCTTCGGCGTACATTTCGTCGATCATCGATTTGTAGCGTTGCATAATTACTGCTCGGCGCATTTTGAGTGTATTTGTAAGCTCGCCCGACTCAATTGAAAACCCTTTTTTGATTAATCTGAATTTTTTAATTTGTTCATAATTAGCCATATCGGCTTGTGCAGTCTTAATGCTATTTGCTATCAACTTTAGAATATCGGGATGCTGTATCAATTCATCAATGTCCGAATAAGTAATTTTATTTTTGATAGCATAATCCTCCAAAGCAGGAATCGATGGAGCAATAATGGCTGTTACATAATTGCGTTCGTCACCTATTGTGGCTGCTTGTTCTATATAACGGTCAAGTCCTAAGCGCGTTTCAATTTCCTGAGGTGCTATGTATTTTCCGTTCGAAGTTTTGAACAAATCCTTAATACGTTCAGTGAGTGTAATAATATCGCCTTTCAAAATTCCTGCATCGCCCGTTTTAAACCAACCATCTTCGGTAAATGCGTCGGCTGTTGCTTTCTCGTTTTTATAATAACCGCTGAAAACAGTTTTTCCTTTTACAAAAATCTCATTGTCGGGGCCAATTTTAACCTGAACATCAGGCATAATGCGCCCAACAGTGCCAATTTCGAAACCAGTATAATCAAAACACGATACGGTAGCTGTTGTTTCGGTAAGTCCGTATCCATACACGATAGGCACACCTATACATTGCATAAAAATATTTATGCCATCGGATAAACGTGCACCAGCTGTAGGAAGCATCGAAGCATTTTCAATACCAATTGTTTTTTTAACTTTGGAATAAATAAGCTTATCGGCTATTCCATATTTCATTTTTAAAAGCACACCGGGCGTTTTTCCCAATCGCAGGTAGTCTAAATTATGTTGTTTTCCAACTGCCAATGCCCAACTAACCAAACCTTGTTTAACTGGAGGCATTTTTGCTATGTTTTCTTGCACCCCAGCATATACTTTTTCCCAGAAACGTGGTACGGAGCACATAAGCGAAGGCCGAACATCTTTAATGGTTTGCTGTATTTCGATGGGTCGGAAATTGATATATACTTGTACGCCCATATAAATGCAAAAATAAGTCCACGTACGTTCAAATACATGCGATAACGGTAAAAATGCAATGGATGTATCTTTGTCGGTAATGGTTGTAAGTCGAATTTTGTGAATACGCATGGCTTCCATAAAGCCCGAATGTGGCATCATCACTCCCTTTGGATTTCCGGTAGTGCCCGATGTGTAAAGTATACATGCTAAATCATCTTCCGAAGCTTCGTTGAGTCGGTTTTGAACTTCAAAATGTTGTGTCGATTTTTCGCCCATCGCCAACAAATCAGCATAAAATATGGATCTGCCATCAGTTACAATTTTTACTTCAGGGTCAAAAACAACAATTTTTTTCAATACAACTGAGCTTCTTAGCACTTCCAAAGCCACATCATATTGTTGCTGTTCGCCTACAAAAATTACTTCAATACCGGCATCATTTACAATATATTCTACTTGTGCAGCCGACGAAGTGGCATAAATAGGCACCATAACCGATCGATTGCTGTAAAGTGCAAAGTCAACAATGAGGTTTTCGGTCATGTTTTGCGAAAATTGACCTACACACTGTTGCTCATTAACTCCTAATTCAATAAGGGCTTTAGCAATAGTAAGTACTTGTTTGTCAAAGCTATTCCAGCTAAGCGAAGTCCATTGGTCGGTAAGATTTTTACGGAAATGAAAGATGGGCCTTTCGCCATATTTTCGTGCTTGTGCACTTACAATCTGTGAAAAATGTAGTTCCTGCATGTGTGTGTTTTTTAGCTTGTTAACGATTGAATAATTGCAAAGATAGAATTATTTTTTAAATTATTACACAGAATCGAAAATTTTGTGCAGTAAATGAATGGGGTCGATTGATGGCAT
>CAIWIS010000432.1 GCA_903912795.1 uncultured Bacteroidales bacterium | reverse complement strand
TGATGATTTAAAACCAATTTTGGGTTGTTACGGCAATCCACTTGTAAAAACACCGAATATCGACAGGTTAGCAAGTCGGGGAACTGTTTTCATGAGTAATTACTGCCAACAGGCTGTTTCTGGTGGCTCACGCTCCAGCTTGCTCACTGGCATGCGACCGGATTATACACAAATCTGGGATTGTGACACACAAATTCGGGATGTACATCCTGACATCGTAACCCTTCCTCAGTATTTCATGAATCAGGGTTATGAGACCTCTGGAATTGGGAAAATTTTTCATGAGAAAAGCGTAAAAGATTCAGATCCTGCATCGTGGAGTGTTCCCTATCTTTCGCCTGTAGATAGATTTTCGAAAATAACAGGTCAGCCTACGTTATATTATTACCACGACCCGATAACCAAGGCAAGAATAGAAAAATACATTCAGGAAGGATTGTCAAAAGGGATGACTAAAAATGAAGCAAGTCAGTATGCCAAAGTGAATGCTAAAGTTGCCTCCGAATGTATGGATTTGCCTGACAATGCGTATCGTGATGGCGCTGTGGCTTTGAAAGCCCAGGAGCAAATCATTGCATTGCAGAAAGGCAGTAAACCGTTCTTTATGGCCGTTGGCTTTCAGCGCCCACATTTGCCATTTGTTTCACCAAAAAAATACTGGAATTTATACAAACGTAACGAAATGCCCTTGGCTGAATTTCAGCAACATGCCAAAAACAGTCCATATGTGGCGTATCACCGTTCGGATGAGTTCAAGCGATTTACCGATATACCAGAATTTTGTGAGTTTGTTGATTTGACGCATGGAACAGGATTGAAAGATATTAACAAGCAAAAGGAACTGATTCATGGCTATTATGCAGCTGTTTCGTATGCCGATGCGCAAGTGGGCTTTTTAATGAATACGCTCGATTCGTTAGGACTCATCAATAATACGATAATCGTACTTTGGGGAGATCATGGTTGGCATTTGGGCGACCACGACCAATGGGGAAAAGATACCAATTTCGAAGAATCAACCCGCGCACCTTTAATTGTTTCTGCACCGGGACTTAAGTCAGGAAAAACAAAATCCATTACCGAATTTGTAGATATTTTCCCGACATTGTGCGAGTTGACAGGGCTGAAAACTCCCCAAAAAATGGATGGAAGAAGTTTAGTTCCGCTGATGAAGAATGTGAAGGCTAAGGTAAAAGAATATGGTGTGAGCCAGTATTATAGGATAATTGAAGAAGCGGAAGCCAAAAATCTGGGTTATGAAACCACTGATGTAATGGGCTACACGCTGCGTACCGAGCGCTACCGATTTACCATATGGATGGCAAATGGTTTCAGAACCAATAAGCCTTTTACCGAAGCCGATGTATATGCCACCGAACTTTATGATTATCAAAAAGACCCAATGGAAACAGTGAGCGTTGGGAATGAAAAGGAATATAATACTGTTGCAAAGGAAATGAAATGTAAGATGCTTCAGTATTTCAAATCGCAGGAAAAAATTGGACCATATAAAAAGAATGTGAAGCTTGTTTTTGAACTTTAATAATCGGGATTTTAAAAGTAAAATCAAAATGAAAAACACAATAAAGTTGCAATTCGTATTTTCCCTTATTTCCTTTCTAGCATTTGGATTAAATGCCCAACAGTGGCAAATGAAAAAAGCACCACTGATGTCCCCTTTTGCTGCCAAAGTAGATACTGCTAACGTGCTGCCGGAATATCCTCGTCCGCAAATGGTGCGAAAAAACTGGATGAATTTGAATGGGATTTGGGAATTTCAACCCGGAACGAGCCAAACGGAAACATATCCAATGGGAAAACTTTCTGGTGAAATTTTGGTGCCATTCGCAGTGGAATCGGCTCTTTCGGGCATCATGACACATCATGATAAAATGTGGTACCGCAAAACCTTTTCAATCCCCAAGAATTGGAAAGGACAGCATGTGATGTTACATTTTGGAGCTGTTGACTACGAAGCAGAAGTATTCGTTAACGGGCAATCTGTCGGAACACATCAGGGCGGTTATGATCCCTTTAGTTTCGATATTACATCAAAACTTATTGCTGGAAAACCGCAAGTATTGACCGTTCGTGTTTACGACCCGACCGATGCGGCTACTTTTCCGCGTGGAAAACAGACCTTAACACCGGAAGGAATAATGTACACCTCAGTTACAGGAATTTGGCAAACCGTTTGGCTCGAACCTGTTCCCAAAACACATATTTCGAGTATTAAAATGGTTCCAAATATTGATAATTCAACCTTGGTGTTTAAAGCCTTGACTGATGCTGCTCTTTCAGACAATACAGTTGAGGTGGAAGTGAAAGATGGCGCAAAAACCATTATGAAGTACAAGGGAAAAGTGAATGAAGAGCTGATTATTCCTGTACCAAACCCCCAATTATGGTCGCCTGATTCACCATTTTTATACGATTTAAAGGTAACACTAAAAACAAACAGTAAATCAATTGACTCAATAAGCAGTTATTTTGGAATGCGCAAGATTTCTATGGCTCAGGTGGATGGATTTCAGAAGATGATGCTAAACAATAAATTCGTATTTCAAATGGGGCCGCTCGATCAAGGTTATTGGCCCGATGGGCTTTATACGGCACCTACCGATGAAGCACTTCGGTTCGATATTCAGAAAACGAAAGAAGCCGGTTTCAATATGGTGCGTAAACACATCAAGGTGGAACCTTATCGTTGGTACTATTGGGCTGACAAAATGGGATTGTTGGTTTGGCAGGATATGCCTTCGGTAAATTCGTATGCCAAAGTGCGTCCTCCGGTTGACCAAACCGCTTTTAAAACACAATTGGAGCAAATGATACAAACCCACTGGAACCAACCCAGTATTGTGATGTGGGTGGTGTTTAACGAAGGCCAAGGACAACACAATACCGAAGCGTTGGTATCGACTGTGAAGGAACTTGACCCAAGCAGACTGGTGAGTCAGTGTAGCGGATCTAACAAAAGAGTAGGCGACATATTGGATATTCATAAGTATCCATCACCCGCTTGTCCGGTAAGTTCCACGCAAATTCTGGCTTGCGGCGAATATGGTGGTGTTGCTTATAGTATTGATAATCATATATATCAAAAAGCGTTTGGACATGGAAAAGTGAATAGTGGTGAAGAATGGTTGAATTCGTTTGCTACTTTTACAGATAATCTTATCGGGTTTAAAACAAATAGCGGTCTAAGTGCAGCTGTTTATACCGAACTTACCGACGTGGAAGGTGAGATGAATGGATTTATCACGTACGACAGAGCTGTTGTCAAAGCTGATTTGAATAAATTATCCGAAATCAATCAACGCGTGATTAAAAACAAAGCAAAGATTGTAGATATTCTGCCAACTTCGCAAGTGAATCCTCAAAAGTGGAAGTTAACTTTTAATCAGCCAGCAACTGATTGGAATACTATGGATTACAACCACACACAGTGGCAAGATTCTGTAGCTCCTTTTGAACCAGCAACCAAAAAGAATATCCGTGAAATAAAAACGAATTGGAATAC
>CAIWIS010000431.1 GCA_903912795.1 uncultured Bacteroidales bacterium | reverse complement strand
CAATGAGCAATAAAGTATTGAAAAATGAAACGATGAGTTTGTTAAACTAAACAGCTACTTCGCCTTTAATGTGCGGATGTGGGTCGTAGTTTATCAATTCAAAATCAGAGATTTTAAAGTCGAATATGCTTTTAACTTCCGG
Organism: uncultured Bacteroidales bacterium; assembly: GCA_903912795.1. GTDB lineage: Bacteria > Bacteroidota > Bacteroidia > Bacteroidales > Paludibacteraceae > Paludibacter. Next base: position 1,788 of record CAIWIS010000431.1, on the reverse strand, counting down.
ATTAATTTTCATTTGCGGCAATGGACGAAGTTCGCGCGACAGCTGCAACTCAACTTGCTCAAAATGATTTACATAAATATGAGCATCGCCCAAGGTATGAATAAAATCGCCCGCCTTTAGCCCTGTAACTTGCGCTACCATTTGCAATAATAAAGCATACGAAGCAATATTAAAAGGAACACCCAGAAAAATATCGGCACTTCGCTGGTAAAGCTGCAAGCTTAGCTTACCATCGGCTACATAAAATTGAAAAAATGCATGGCAAGGCGGCAAATTCATATTCGGAATATCAGCCACATTCCAAGCACTTACTATTATTCGGCGAGAGTCAGGATTGTTTTTTATAGTATTAATTACTTCTGTAATTTGGTCGATATGACCACCTGTATAATTAGGCCACGAACGCCATTGATAACCGTAAATATGACCCAAGTCACCATTTTCGTCGGCCCACTCGTTCCAAATACGCACGCCATTGTCCTGCAAATATTTTACATTGGTATCGCCATTCAAAAACCATAATAATTCATGAATAATTGATTTCAGATGCAGTTTTTTGGTAGTGATACACGGGAAACCATCTTCCATATTGAAGCGCATTTGATGTCCAAAAACACTGACTGTTCCTGTACCTGTGCGGTCGTCTTTACGAACACCTTCGGTCATTACACGTTGAAGTAAATCGTGGTATTGTTTCATTTAATAATTAAATCAATTTGAAAATAATAAATAAGTTTTATTAATTGCAAAAAATCTCGAACAGCTCTTGCTCCCTCTCCTCATGGAGAGGGTTGGGGTGAGGTGTTTATTTGTATGTTGTTTTTACTACTCTAAATTCGGTTCGGCGATTAATCTGATTCGCTTGTTCTTGTTGTGCTGGTGATAATTTTAGAATAAACTCCTCGGTCAACACATCATTTTCTTTCAAAAAGTCGTACTTTCCGGCTGTAGTAGCATCTACAACAAAAGGTTTTTCTTCGCCATAACCCATCGGTGTAAGCCTTGCTTGCGATACACCAGCATTTATAAGGTAATTAACCACCGACTGAGCACGCTTAGCCGAGAGTTCTTTATTCGATTCGTTATTGCCAACAAAGTCGGTGTGAGCAGCTAATTCAATGGTGATATTCGGATTGTCAGTTAGAATTTTAACTAGTGCTTGCAATCCTGCTTCCGAAGCAGGTGTCAACTCCCATTTTCCAAATTCATAAAATATATTCTCCATTTGGATAGGTTTATAAATGGTTTGTAACACAAAATTTTGGGTAAAAACCTTGCTTTGTTTTGCTCCAACAGTAGAAACGCGTGCACTCTTATTCAAATATGCTCTGGAAGTAGCTAACAGCACACACTCAATATCTTTGTCGATACGAACCCTGTAAGTACCATCTTTTTTGGCTTGTACTTTGGTATTGATACCCGTATTACTAACCATGCGAATAATGGCATCGGGCACAGGATTTTGCTTTTCGTCCATTACTTTACCTTCGATAACATATTCAAAAACAGGCAATTCGAAGCTATAGATCATATCGTGGCCACGTGCTTCATTGCGGTTTGAACTGAAAAAGCCTTTTTCGGCTTTGCCTTCAAAAGCAATTCCGAAATCATCTGAATTCGAGTTTATAGGCATGCCCATATTTTCAACTACCCAACCTCCCGATTTTTCGGGAGATGCTTTAAAAATATCCAATCCACCTAAACCTGGCAGTCCATTCGACGCAAAGTATAAGGAGCCATCGTGTTTAAACGACGGAAACATTTCATCTCCATCGGTATTGAATTCTT
>CAIWIS010000430.1 GCA_903912795.1 uncultured Bacteroidales bacterium | reverse complement strand
TCGGTATTATTTACCAGGTTATGGCGAAAGTGGCGATAGGTCGAATATCATTAACGAATCAATGCTTGCCGACTCATTATTGCACGATGCAAAGTTACAGACAGGATATCTAAACGTTATTCGTTCAATTTTTGAAGGAAAAATTAAACCCGATTCAATTGCTGAATTAGATTCGGTTCAATTTAAACAATTAGCCGACAAACATCTCGAAAAATCTAGCTCCGAAAAGGAATTTGTCAAAGAATTTGAAGACAAAGAAAAATATAACTTAGCCACTATTGAACAAAATTACAACGAAAATGTATTTGTATTTTTCCGACCAACAAAAGGTGTTATTTCGTCAACTTTTGATATGGCTGAGAAACAATATGGTATATCGATGATTACCTCGATTGGTGAAACTGTACAGAGTGTACTTGCTGGAACTGTTATTTATGCCGGCTTTACATTCGACTTTAGTTATGTAATTCAAATTCAACACGAAAACAACTATATATCGATTTATAAAAATAATAGTCGGTTACTTAAAAAAGTTGGTGACAATGTACGAGCAGGCGAAGGAATTGCCATTACAGGCAATGAAGCTTCGGCAAAAGCAGGGAATCAATTTTATTTCGAATTGTGGCAAATGGGGAAACCTGTTAATCCGGAGGATGTGATAATATTTTAATGATTGCCCCAAACCCCTAAAGGGGCTTAAAGAAAAAGACCATTCGGTACAATCTTACATCCCCTTTAGGGGCTTGGGGCAGGATTTCAATTGAATCTATTAATTTCTTAATTTCTAATTTCTTAATGTCTGATACTAAAAAACAAATAGCAATTCTTGGTTCCACTGGGTCCATTGGCACACAAGCACTAGAGGTGATTGCCGACAATGATTCGTTGTTTGAGGCTTATGCGCTTACGGCCAATAATCAGGTGGATTTACTAATAGAACAAGCACGTAAATTCAAGCCCGAAATGGTGGCAATTGCTAACGAAGCGCATTACGAAAAGCTCAAAAACGCACTTTCGGATTTACCAATAAAGGTTTTCGCTGGTTCCGATTCAATAGCACAAATTGCCGAAATGCAACCGGTGGATATTGTCCTCACGGCAATGGTTGGTTATTCAGGTTTAAAACCTACAATTCATGCAGTTAAAGCCGGCAAAAAAATTGCGCTAGCAAACAAAGAAACCTTGGTTGTGGCTGGAGAATTGATTTGCGACTTGGTGGCGAAACATAATTCCGCTATACTTCCGGTCGATTCTGAACATTCTGCTATTTTTCAGTGTTTAGTGGGCGAAGGAAATAATCCAATCGAAAAAATTATACTAACAGCTTCGGGTGGTCCGTTTCGCACCAAATCGATAAGCGAATTGGAACATGTGACCAGTGCACAAGCACTCAAACATCCAAATTGGGATATGGGAGCAAAAATCACGATTGATTCGGCTAGTATGATGAACAAAGGATTTGAGGTAATCGAAGCAAAATGGCTGTTTGGCGTAACGCCCGAACAGATTGATGTAGTGGTTCATCCGCAGTCCATTATACATTCGATGGTACAGTTTGCTGATAGTTCGATAAAAGCACAAATGGGTTTGCCCGATATGAAACTGCCTATACAGTATGCATTTACGTATCCCGACCGATTAAAAACAAATTTTCAGCGGCTCGATTTCAATATCTGTTCGCAGTTTACGTTCGAAAGACCCGATTTAGAACGATTTCGAAATCTGGCTTTTGCATTTTATGCCATGGAACGAGGTGGAAATATGCCTTGCATTTTGAATGCAGCCAACGAAGTAGTTGTAGCTGAATTTTTAAAAAACAAAATTGGCTTTTTGCAAATGAGCGATATTATCGAAACCATAATGGCAAAAGCACATTTTATATCAAAACCAACGTACGAAGACTATGTAGCGACAGATACATCTGTGCGCATTTTGACAAATGAAATAGTAAATAGTTGACAGTTGGCAGTTTGCAGTTTGCAGTTTTTTAAAAATAAATAGTAAAACCTGTTCCGATGTGTCGGAATGATAAAATAGTAAATATATTTAATGGAAACATTCTTAATCAGAGCTATACAGCTCATTCTCAGTCTTTCGATATTAGTAGTTCTACATGAATTTGGGCATTTTTTCTTTGCTCGCTTATTTAAAGTTCGTGTTGATAAGTTTTATATGTTTTTCAATCCACAGTTTTCGCTTATCAGAGCAAAAAGGATAAACGGGAAATGGGAGATTAAATTATTGGCCAAAAATGTACCTGCCAACGAACGTCCACGCAAAGATGCAGAAGGCGACATTATGGTTGATGCGAAAGGGAAACCGCTTTTGGAGCCTATTCCATTAAACGAACTTGCCGATGGCGACTGGCGTAAATATCCCGAAACGACCGAATGGGGAATTGGTTGGTTACCACTTGGTGGCTATTGCAAAATTGCAGGTATGATCGACGAATCGATGGACAAAGCACAAATGGCGCTTCCTCCACAAGATTGGGAATACCGTTCTCGCCCTGTATGGCAACGATTACCAATAATTATTGGTGGTGTGTTGGTTAACTTTATATTGGCCATGGTGATTTATGCAGCTGTTTTATTTACTTGGGGCGAAGAATATCTACCTTTTAGCGAAGCAAAATACGGCTTGCATTTCTCAAAAACATTAAATGAATTTGGACTAAAAAATGGAGATAAAATTATTTCGGTTGATGGAAAAGCCGTAGAAAAACGTTCGGATTTTGTTGAATCAGTATTAATTGAAGGTCATCAAAATGTATTAGTTGAACGCGATAGTAATCGCATTGAAGTAAAACTACCAGCCGATTTATCGCAAAAAATATTAGCAGCCGAGGAACTTGACCTTGTGTCGGTTCGTCATCCTTTTGTAATTGCCGAAGTGAGCGATGGAAGTCCTGCCCAAGATGCAAAACTTGCAATGGGCGATAGTATTGTAACTATTAATGGCAAATCAGCATTTATATTTCAGGATATTGCATCGAAACTTGATAGCTATAAAAATCAAAAAATCAAAATTGGATTTTACAGAGAAGGAAAAATTGATAGCGCTTATGTTCAAGTTACCGAGAATGCAAAATTAGGAGTCGCATTTTTCCCTGCTTCAAAATTTTTCAACACTAAAAAAACAGAATACGGTTTTTGGGCCTCTATACCTGCTGGTATAAATATGGGTTGGGAAACACTCACAAGCTATACCAAACAGTTAAAACTAGTTTTTTCGAAGGAAGGAGCTAAGCAATTGGGCGGTTTTGGCAGTATTGGTAAAATGTTTCCTAAAACATGGGATTGGCAAATTTTCTGGTCGATGACAGCTTTACTTTCTGTAATTCTCGCATTTATGAACTTCCTGCCAATTCCGGCTTTGGATGGCGGACACGTAATTTTTCTACTTTACGAAATGATTACACGCCGTAAACCAAGCGAACAATTTATGGAATATGCTCAATCGGCGGGTTTCTTTATCCTGATGGGTCTACTTCTGTTTGCCAACGGAAACGACATATTCAAAGCAATTTTTAAATAGTAATAAGAATATATTAGTTAGGTTTTGACCCCCAAACCCCCGAATGGGGGCTTAAGAGTCCAATTAAGAGACAATCAATATTTATCTGAAAATTAGAAAACTACGTCTTAAAGCCCCCATTTGGGGGTTTGGGGGTCGGAAAGTAAAGTAAAAAATTATGAAACCCATTGTATTATGTTACCCCAAGTGTGGGACTTGTCAGAAAGCTGAAAAATGGCTTAAAGCCAACAGCATTGAATATACGTATCGTCCTATAAAAGAGGAAAATCCGACTATAGCGGAACTCACCGAATGGTTGTATAAAAGTGGGTTACCCATAGCCAAATTTTTCAACACCAGTGGCTTGTTATACAAAGAGCACAACATGAAAGACAAGGTTAAATCGCTCCCAACAAATGAGTTATTAGAAATTTTAGCTCAAAATGGCTTGATGGTGAAACGTCCCATTTTGCTTTCGGCTGACAAGGTACTTGTTGGTTTTAAAGAAGAAGATTGGAAAGCATTGTTGCAAAAATAAGCTGATAAATATCTTTTTCTACAATCTTAAAGTGTTATTTCTACTTCGGAAATAACACTTTTTCTGTTTAAATATGTTTGATAACCTTTCTAAACCCGTCGCGAGGTCCAAAGGTCTTAAGCTTGCGAAAAATTGGCAATCCGAAGCAATCTTAACCCCGAAGTGGGTTGAACTACTCTTCTC
>CAIWIS010000429.1 GCA_903912795.1 uncultured Bacteroidales bacterium | reverse complement strand
ACTGCCCCTATATCCCCTAAAGGGGACTTGAAGTTACAATTGATTTGTGAAATTATTATTTTTTACAAATGCGACATTATTTATTTCCTATTACTTATCTTTATTCGGCTAAGAAAATATAACGAGCCAAAACCAACACAAAAAGCAAATACATCATCCAATGTACTTGCTTAGCCTTACCTGTTACAACTTTCAACATGGTATACGCAATAATACCACCACAAATACCTTCGGCGATGCTGTAAGTAAGCGGCATAAGGATAAAAGTGATAAATGCTGGAAATCCTTCTGTAAAATCGTTGAAGTCAATATCAACAATTGATGAAACCATTAAAACACCTACAATAATTAGTGCAGGAGCAGTGGCAGCAGTCGGAATTATTAATGCAAGTGGTGCTAAAACCAATGCAACAAGGAACAACAAACCAGTTGTAACAGCAGTTAAACCTGTACGTCCACCTTCGCCTATTCCGGCAGCACTCTCCACATAAGCCGTAATTGTACTGGTACCCATTAATGCACCAAACGAAACGCCAAAAGCATCTACCAACATGGCTTTACCAATTTTTGGTGAATTACCATCTTTATCAACCAATCCTGCCTTACCAGCCGTACCAACCAAGGTCCCGAAAGTGTCGAACAACTCAACAAAAGTAAATGTGAACACTACGGTCCAAATACCCATATTAAGAGCACCTTTAATATCCAGCGCACCAACGGCAAGATTACTAAAATCGGGTAAACTTATAGCGCTGAAATTTTCAGGAATTACGGTTACACCCATTGGGATGCCAATTAAAGTAGCCGCAACTATACCAATCAATAAAGAACCTTTAACACGAAGAGCCATTAAAATTGCAGTAATTCCCAATCCTACAAGCGTAAGCACCATAGCCGGATTGCTAAAACTGCCCATACCAATATTCCATTCGAAGAATTTCAGGGTTGTAGGACCAGCAGCTTTGTTCAACGCTTCTAACGTCGGTGGAATAACATTTGCCGAAACCACCATAAGTTCCGAAAGTTTAAAACCGATAATGGTAATAAATAAACCGATACCTACCGTAATGGCTTTTTTCAATGAATTTGGAACAGCTACTACCAATATTTGACGAACTTTGGTAACAGTGAGTAATATAAAAATAAGTCCCGAAATGAACACAGCACCCAAAGCCACCCGCCATGGCATACCAACACCCGCCAAAGCAACAGTTGCAAAAAGTGCGTTCAATCCCATACCCGGAGCCAACGCAATCGGGAAATTAGCCACCAAACCCATAGCAATGGTTACAAATCCAGCCGAAATAGCTGTTGCAAAAAATACCGCGTTGGTATCCATGCCTGTTGCACTCAAAATGCTCGGATTCAGAAAAAGTATGTAAGCCATGGTCATAAACGTGGTTATGCCAGCTACAATCTCGGTACGTATGTTTGTACCGTTCTCTTTTAGTTTGAAAAATTTATTTAGCATATTATCAATGAATTAATTGTTTTAGAAATTCCATTTTGCACCTAAAGCCGGACATACTTTCCAACCATCAACAGAACCAAAGTTAGTAGCAATTTCAACTTCGCCACCTACCGATAAGTTTTGATTTACATTGTACCAAATTTGTGGTTCGGAAATAAAGACAAATTTAGTATTTGTTGGTACAATTACTTCGCCTTTTGCATTTGTAAAATTCATATTATCTTCTCTCCAAAAATCGGCAAAGCCCGAAACGGTTAGTTTTTTATTTAAATAATTTAAATTCCAAACGCCGGTTAATTGAAACGAAGCAGGATTTTTACCCTGAATATTTTTGTACAATATTTTGAAATTTAAAAACTTAGTAAATCCTTTATCGTGCCACGCATAATCCACACCGGCTAAATAGGCATTATTAATAGGAAAACCATTGGCTCCCGATAATAATAAACCACCATTATATTCAACATGTGCACTCAATGGTGCATCCCAAAATTTTAAACAACGAGCCACTTCCATATAAGCCAGTGATGGTTGTTTTTGAGCTCCACCATTAAACTCCATATCTACAAAAAAGAAAGTATCGCCCCATTTGTCGGGTTTAAACATTTCGAGAGTCGAAGTCACGTTTTTACGACTATTTCCAAAATCATACATCACCTGTAAATTGGTTTGAGCCTGCATAGCTGTAGCTGCAAGCACTAAAACTGCTAAAATTAGTTTTTTCATAAAAAATCCATTTTAATTTATATTGTTTATATTCAAAAAATTACCAAATCAAAACTCAGAATTCTTAATTTAGTACTCTTAACTCAGAATTCATAACTCAAAACTATTCTTTCACTATTTCTATTTTTTCGATTTTATCACCCTGACGAATATCGTCGATTACATCAACACCATCAACCACTTTACCAAAACAAGTATGATTGCGGTCGAGATGGGCAGTATTGCGGCGACTGTGGCAGATAAAAAACTGCGAACCTCCTGTATTTCGTCCAGCATGTGCCATTGAGAGCACGCCACGGTCATGGTATTGGTTTTCGCCATCCAATTCGCATTTAATGGTGTAACCCGGTCCGCCTGCACCAGTTCCGTTAGGGCAGCCACCTTGAATTACAAAATCTGGAATTACACGGTGAAAAGTTAATCCATTATAAAAGCCCTTTTCGGCTAATTTAATAAAGTTTTCGACTGTTCCGGGAGCATCATTTTCGTAAAACTCCACTGTCATAACTCCTTTTACGGTTGTAATAATTGCTTTTTTCATTTTCTTTTATTTTTATTGATGTTATTATTGTTATTATACAAGAGTAACTTCAAGTCCCCTTTAGGGGATTTAGGGGCGGTATTAATAGAAGTTTTCTTTGCCCCAAGCCCCTAAAGGGAAAGTATATTTAATTTTATATTTACTTATATTATGCACTGATATTGAATTACTTAAATTATTAATTTGAGTCGTTTGTATGTTGATACATTACACAAACATTACACAAATGAAGGTATTTAATTACAAACAGATACAAAGATATAACATTTAGAGGAAATATTGAGGTCTATATTAGTGTAAAAACTGTAAGCTGGTTATCCTTTATTTTATTCGGCAATATTACACAATTCTTTTTGAATTTCAATTTCGTTTTGCAAGCCCTAGTGATTTCATCACCAGGGCTTGTTTCATCGCACCCAAAAGCACTCTTTCGCATTAATCATTCTTTTAGAAAACATTTGATTGTCTTGTAATTTTACAAGAAAAATCAAATGTATGAAAAAATTATTTTTTAAACTACCTAGTTGGTGGAAAGCAGACACACCTGTATTTGCTCGCTTCTTTCAACTTATCTCAAGTGCGCTGGCAGCTTTGCCCATGTATTACATTGCACTCCCTGAAGAGTTCAAAAACGCTATTCCGTCAAGTTATCTGAAGTACATTGCCATTGCCGGTGGTGTGTGTGCTTTTATCCTCCAATTCTTTAATAAGAAACAATCATGAGTGAATTAGGTAAATACTTCACGTTGGATGAATTAATAGTAACCAACGAAAACTTAGACAACACACCAGGCGATTTGGCCAAACAAAAGCTTAAAACACTTGTAAAAAACCTACTTGACCCGGCTCGTGAAATGTACGGCTTCCCGATTTGTGTCAACTCAGGATTCAGAACATTAGCCGTAAACAAAGCCATTGGCGGAGCAACAAAGCCCATTAGTCAGCACACTAAAGGCGAAGCTGCCGATTTGGAATGTGCCGACAATGCCAAGCTCTTTTATCTTATCCGGGACAACTTTGATTTCGACCAATTGATTTGGGAAGAGGGAAACAATCTGCAACCCGACTGGGTACATGTGAGCTATAAAGCCAAAGGCAATCGAAAACAAATTCTCAAATTTAAAAACAAAAAACAAGTATCATTTACACAAAAACAATTAGCATGAAAACAGCCATTGAATTTATCAAAAAGTACTCATTAGTGATTCTTGCAATCACATTTTGCATTTTATCTCTGTCTCAAACAAGCTGCGGTAAACAATCAAAACCGCAACAGTCAAACATTGCTCAGTTAAACAAAGAAAAGTCGAAAACAGACAACCTAAACACTGTCAAAGCCAATGCTCTACTACAACAGAAAGACAGCATTATAAAAATACTGATTTCAAAACTGAAAACCGAAAAAGCCAACACAGCTAAGCATAAGGCCGAAGCCAGGAAACAGCACACACTTAACGACACATTACAAGCCCGATTCGGAATAAACAAGGAACTGAGCACTTGCGAAGATCTTGTTCATGGGTTGAAAGTTGAAATTATTGAAAAGGACAGCGTTATTCAAAGCTTGGATTCTGAAATCGAGACTTGTAATAATCACGTCAAAGTATTAGAAAGCAAATTGACAATACATTCTGAAATTATTGACAGCAAACAAAACTTGATTGCTTACAAAGATTCAATAATAAACCATATAACAACCCAAAAGAAGAGAGCCGACTTTTGGAATAAGGTAAAAATCAAAGCAGCTGGAGTAGTTATATTATTTGAATCAATAATACTGCTTGTAAAATAGATATAGAAAATAGGTTAAACCGCATTGAAAAGCATTAGTTTGCATTATTTGTGTATTTATAACAGAGTGCTTTGACTTGTACATTTACTGCGACAAAAAATCAATTATTAATTTATTAAAATTTTAAAACTATGGCCAGACAATTAGGACATGTAAAGTACAAAGGTACTATCGGCGAGATTCGCCATTTCAAAATTAAAGGTATGACAGGCAATTTTGCCGGTTTAAAAGGTGGAGCCACTGGCGACCAAATCAAAAATGCTCCGGGCTTTGTTCGTACCCGTGAAAACATGAACGAGTTTACTGCTTGTGCCCGTGCAGGTCGCTCGGTTCGTATGGGATTAAACTTGCTTATGAAACAAATGAGCGATGCCCAGCTAACCGGAAGATTAACCGCTATCATGAAGAAAATCAATTTGGAAGATCAGTCGGAAGCTCGTGGTTATCGTGCTATTTTGATTTCGACCCAAAGTAAATATTTGGAAGGATTGCATTTCAACAAAAACGTAAATTTTAACGGTTTGTTTTTGGCGAAATTTGAATTGACGAATACAGCAAATCGCAAAAGTTCAACCATGACAGTGGCACCATTTAAGCCTGCCATAGCGGTAATTGCTCCGGCAGGTGCAACACACTTTCGATTGATTAATGCTGTATCTATTATCTCCGATTTTGCGTATAATGAAAATACCAAAGTCTACGAGCCAATCGAACCAGGTTTGAATGAAACTTCCAACGTTGCGTATTCTGCTTATTTGGATATGACAACTGAAATTACTGTACCAACAGTGCTGACCAGCGCTTTTGCAGAAACTTTAGAATTGACAGAAAACGTAACTGTTTTGAACTCTGTTGGTATTGAATTCTACCAAAAAGCTGGTACCGATTATTATTTGTTTAATGACGGCCACGCTTTGAAACTTCAAGTTACATTCTAAGCACAAAACAACTAAAAATGAAAAAGGTGTTCTTTATGGGACACCTTTTTTTATGTCAAAATGTACATATAATCAAAGTGCCAATTTTATTCCTTGAGTGCACTCATGTAGGACTTATGTAGGGCTTATGTAGGACTTATCTATGGCTTGACTATACCGTGTTTTGTAATTAAATAGGGTTTTTGCCGGACTTGCCGACAAAAACCCTATCCAAATTAATTCAGGTACTTGTAAAACAGCATCCGCTTAGCCTGTGAGATTAAAAGCAGGTTTTGTTTGTTTTGCTTTTCCATGGCCTCCAGACCTTGAAGAGCTGACACGGCTTTCTCGAACTGAGCCGGATTTGCTTCCACTTTAGATAAACTATCCATTAAGCATGATTTTACATCCCGAAGTACAACAAAGGGAATGACCGAACCCCGCAAAAACGGATAAAAGGCATTAGACTGCCACAGGCTATACATTAGCCAGTAAACCTGCTCCTTTTCAATTTCATTTTGAAACTGTATGACAAAGCAATTAGGACAAGGAGCTGTAAGCGGCTTTCCGCTATTATTTCCTTTGTTTAGGATAAAGAAATGAGGTTTTTTAATCTCTGATTTCTGATTGTAAGACTTCAAAATAAAGGTACACATGAGGATAATGATTAAAGGGTGAATAAACGAGAGCTACTGCCCCCACAAATAATTTTTACCCACCAGAAAGAGAAAAAAAGAAAAAAGAAAAGAAGAAAAAAAAGGATATACTCTTCAAACAGCCAGAGAAGTGGCGGCTGTCAAGGTTTTTTGGCAGAATACTACCCGAAGTGAAACGAGGTGTGGAGATTGTGGCAAAAACCCGTAGGGCTTGACCTTCTACTGACGGTAAACGTAACGGCTATCTTTGTATATACATTTTTTTTTGGCGGAAAATATTTAATTCAAAAAGTCCTTATTTTCATTAGGTATTTATTTTGGTTTTGTATTTTTTGTTGGACCTTGAGGACAATGAAGACATAGAAAGTTTTCGACTTTAAAATAAAATCATTATCAAAAAAAGTATTCAGTTCTTTCGGGGTGAAATCGCCGCAGGAAGGAAGGCAACCGCTGGAAATGGGTTGGAAAATGGCATGGGTATGACTGAAGGAACGGAATATATGGAGTGAGAAAAGGAATACTTATGTCGCGCGGTGCTGAGGTGGATGCTTAAATGCAGGCAGAATGTAGCATAGGGGGTCGGAGTGAGGTACGAACGTAGTTCCCGGAGCGAAATGGAGCCGAAATGAATGCACCGACCGCAAGCACATGAAAACAACTCTATTGCCTGACTGAACTGCAACAGCTAAAGGGCGGTGGGGAAATATTGAGGATATTTATGGGGTATACTCGTCGCAGCTGAAGTAAATATACCATTGGAAAGTATGGAAAAATGCATGGGTAAAAAACAGACCGTTTGGCGAGGATGTTTTTTACTAATGCAGCGGGGTGCTGAAGCTGGTGTAATGGAATGAAGGACTGTAATGAGGGTGGATGACGGTGAGGTACGAACTGTCACCCCCGAATGGCAAGGAGTGAATGAAAGTAACCTGCTGCAAGCACATGGAGAATCAACAACTATATATTTACAAAGCTGCAACCACTAATGGGTGGTGGGGAATATGAGGCTATTTTGGGGTAAATTCGTCGCAGGAAATAAAAAAATACCATTGGAAGTGCGTTGGAAATGGCTTGGGTAGTGACTGACTGAATTAATGGAGCTTGCGGAATGGAAAAGGAAGGAAACTACCGAAGCTGTGCGGTGCTGAGGTGTATGTTTGTAATGAAGGAGAAATGCAGTGTAAGGTTTCTGTAATTAGTAATTTT
>CAIWIS010000428.1 GCA_903912795.1 uncultured Bacteroidales bacterium | reverse complement strand
TAACTATTATTGGATAACCCTTCATTTCGTTACTTCCATCGGGGCCATAATATTCACCACCTTTAACCGACTCATCAATCGAAGCGCGCAATTGTGGTAATGCGCCCATAGAAGCAGGCTGAATGAAAAGTTTGAATAGTGGTTTTAGTAGCGTTTGTAAGAACTGACCGCCAATTTTGCTAAACAAATTGGTGTCAGATACACCAGGATGCGCAGCTATCGCTTTAATATCCAGATTGTTTTTTGTAAAATATTCCTGTAAACCAAAAGTAAATAGCAAGTTTTCGAGTTTTGACCTACCGTAAGCCGACATTGGACTATAGCCATTGCCTTTATCGTAAAGCAAATTATCGAAATCCATTTTACCTTGTTTGTGTGCAATACTACTTACATTTACAACCCGAGCGCCAGGTGTAGCTTTGAGCTTGGGGAGCAATAAACCAGTAAGTGCAAAATGCCCAAAGTGATTTGTACCTTGCTGACTTTCGATACCATCTTTTGTAAGTTGATAAGGAGGCATCATAATTCCGGCATTGTTCAGCAATATATCGAGGCTCTTAAATTCGCGACTAAAACGTTCGGCAAAAGTGCGCACCGACGACAAATCGGCTAAATCGAGCGTCATTACAGCTATTTGAGCAGCTGGCACTAATTTCAGTATTTCGGCACGAGCTTCTTCACCTTTAGCAAAATCGCGACATGCAAGTACCACCTGAGCACCTTTTTCAGAATATGCTTTAACAGATTGTAGCCCAAGACCACTGTTTCCACCTGTTACTATAATTATTTTTCCTACGAGCGAGGGAATGTTTTTTGTTGTCCAATTCATTATGTTTATTTATTAGCCCCCAACCCCTAAAAGGGAGTAAGAATTATTAGTCATGACGTATAATTATCAATACTAACTCTAATTCCCCTTTAGGGGTTGGGGGCGGATTTACTTTTTTATAATCAAACAACATTCTGCTATTAAAAGTTTGGTTACTACTGAAAATTGAGTGGAAAAAGCATTCGAGATATCTAATTAATTATTTTTAAGTGGCTCACAAAAACAATTTACACCTAAAAACAGTTTATACAATTAATATTAGCAAGAGAGATTTATCAATGAATTCAAATCAAGAAAGTGCATCGAAATGGTTAGGTAAATCCTTAGCCGAAGCAAAAATCGCCTACCTATCGGCTTCGGCAATGACTCTTTTAAGCGCATGTTGTTTTGTTGTTTTTAGCTGGTATTTATCGAGTTTTGCAGCCACGTGGCTCGACCATGGACTTGTGCAACCCACCAAACTACTTTATGCAGCTGCTTTTATAACCGGCAGATATGTTTTTGCTCAATTTGCCTCACTAATTAATTATAATGCTGCCAATATAATTGTAGGTAAAATCAAAAAAAAACTTTATCCTAAACTACTCAACAACAATCAGTCCGACTCCATATCGAGCACATTGTTAGTTACCAGAACAACCGATGATTTAAAACCTTTTTACTCTTTTTTTATCCCCTATACCATAGCTTCAATTTTGGTGGGCATACTTATTTTGATCGCAAGTTTTTGGGCTGACATTTGGGTTGGAGCTATACTGCTAGTTGTATTTCTGGTTATTCCGTTGCAAATGGTGGTTATTGGTGTTGGAGCAGAGGCGCTACACAAAAAACACATCAGTCTTTTCATGAAATATTCTGCCGTTTTCTACAATCGACTACACACCATATCCGAGATTGTAAATTTAGATAATTTCAACCCTCAATACAAATTTTTATCCGAAAAAAGTAAAGCACTTAATAAAGCCACAACCAATGTAATGAGTGTTGCCATTTTATCGTCGGCAGTATTGGAACTCTTTGTAACCATTGCCATAGCCGCTGTGGCTATTTATTTGGGCATGAGTCTTCTTGGCATTATTCCAGGACCAACTTATGGCAAAGGATATGATTTTCAGAAAGCACTCTTTTTACTAATGCTTTCGCCCTATTTTTTCTTTTACTTACGCAAGTTTGTAAGTGCCTACCACGACAGAAATAGAGCTCTAGCGGCTGCAAAATTATTAATGCCTATACTAAACGATACAAATGAAACCATACCGACAAATGCCAATGAAAAACTTGAATCGTTGGAAATAAAAAGTCTAAATTTTGCTTATCCCGGCTCATTGGTGAAAGTATTACACAATATTGAATTATCGCTTCCAACTAAAGGACTTGTGCTAATTAAAGGCATTTCGGGCTCCGGAAAATCAACTTTGTTAAAGATTTGTGCGGGAAGCTTAGGTGTCGACGATGGTTCAATTTCAGTAAACGGTAACGATAATAAGTGGACAAATGAGTGGTTAAAGCAAAATTCGCAATACATGAACCAATTTCCATTTATTTTTGACGGTTCATTATTATACAATGTATTTTTGGATAAAAAC
>CAIWIS010000427.1 GCA_903912795.1 uncultured Bacteroidales bacterium | reverse complement strand
ATAATGAGCAATCAGATATATAATAAAGATCGCATGAGAAGTTACGCCAGTATCTTTTCAGGTACTGCGTTTGCTCAGTTATTGAAAACGGATGATGTAGGATTCATTTCCAAAAAAGTTGAACGATACGATCAACACAATATCGGAAAGAAATTCAATACTTATTCGGAATATCTTTCGTATATATATAACATACTTGTAAAAGAATACCGCTGTGAGTATGTTTATAAAAATGAAATTATCAATGAACTTTTGCTAAAAAAATACGGAACACACAATACCGTAGTTATCAATGAATTTAAAGTTGGTAATTCAGTTGCAGATATGGTTATGTTTAATGGTACAAGTAAGGCTTTTGAGATAAAAACAGAACTTGATACCGACAAACGCCTCAATGGACAGTTGGCTGATTACAGAACAATTTTTAAAGAAAGTTATATTGTAACACATGAATCGCTGGTTGATAAGTATTTAAACAGGGATACTAAAAGCGGGCTTATTGCTATTGAAAAGCAGGGAAGAGCTTTTAAAATGACTGAGGTGCGGAAAGCTGAAATTGAGAATGAAATTGATTCTGATATATTGATGTGCAGCCTGAGAACTGATGAATACAAGAATATTATCAGCACGTACTACAGCAATTTGCCTGATGTTAGCACGTTCAAAATGTTTAATGTCTGTAAAGATTTAATGCGTGAAATACCGGCAACCGAACTTCATCAACTGTTTATCGACGAACTCAAAAAACGGAAATCGAATACTGCATTTTTGAAAAACTATTACAAAGAAATACGTCAGGTGTGTTTAAGTATGCACATCCAACCCAAAGATTATAGAGAACTGAACCAACTTTTAAGTCAAACCATATCTATCTAAAAAACTATGTATTATCCATATCTTCGCGGAAAGCAGTTTGAACTACTTGCTCTTAGAGAGTTTGTAACAAATTATGCCGGAACTTGTCATGTGTTTCCGATAATAGAACCAGTTAAAAGCAGTTTTAACAGCATGAAACTGGCTATCAAAAAACTCAATGAAGTAAAAGTGCCATTTGCATTTATTATAAATCCAAAAAAGGGCGAATTGGTAGGGAAATTTGAAACTGTTTTAGCTGAACTGGATGAAGTCCTCTCAGAAGCAAAATGGACACCAGCATATATTGTAGATTATCGCAATTCGAAACGTATCTCCGAACATATAAATGAGAAGAACTATATCTCAGTTATGCTTATATGCGATGAGAGTGTCGATACAAATCAACCTGCTTTTAAACAATTACTGGAGATGAATCAGATTATTAAAGTTGTGTTTGCTGATAATAATCGTTCGTTTAAAAGAGAACTAAGCAGGCTTCAGAAAGAAGCCATACGTATTGATGATAAGTTCAATGCCCAAAAACGAAACAGTGATTATGAAAATATCCCTGAAGAACAATTTTCTGAAGAGGTATTCTACTATAACGAGGATAATTTTGCAGGTTTTTCGGATTATACCGTGTTGTCTAGCGAATATATAGAAGGGGGGATGTTACCCAAAGCATTAGCCATTCATTTTACCTATCAGAAAAATAAAGAGATATGGATTAGACATTTTGTGTCAGACACAAACGATGATAATTCCAATATCCAAGGAAAATTTGCAGAAGCAGCAATAAAAGCCATTCAATTTTTCGATGAACTTCCGTACACAAATAATGCACTTGAAGAGCTAAATAAGTATTTTAAAACCGAACAATATCCCGGACTTGGAGTATTGAAGAAACTCTCTATTAAAAGCCATTTAGAGTTAATTAATAACATATTAACTATTCAGGCATAACAATATGAAAATTTGCGATAAATGTTTCCAAGACCAGGAGATAATAAGTTTTATTCAGGCCAGATCAACTGAAGAAGGTACTTGTGAGTGTTGCGCTGAAAAAGGACACTTATTGGAATTAAATGAACTTTTGGAGTATTTTATAGCTTTCTTTTCAATTTTTAAATACAATCCAGAGAATGGAGTTGCTATCGAACAATTAATACAGGATGATTGGGATATTTTTGTTTCGAAAGAAGTATGTGAGAAAATTTTGTTTGATTCTTTTCTTAAGGTTGAAATCGCAATCACTCTTGATATATTAGAGCCAGCCTTAAGTGGAGCAGTTGATGTTAAAGTTTCATATATCGATGAGATAGACGAAAGTGTGGCTTACTGGGGGCAATTGAAAGATGACCTAAAGTGGCGAAGACGATACCTAACTGATATAGATCAAATGATTGAATTGGGTTGGGATAGTTTGTTTAATGATTCTTATCTAATTGACGGCTCTACTATGCTGTATAGAGCAAGAATAAATGGAGATGGGCAAACCGATTCATATAAACCCATTGAAATGCTATCTCCTCCTGTTGAAAAAACAACAGCTGGGAGAGCCAACCCTCAGGGAATTCCTTACCTATATTTGAGTACAGACCCCAAAACTACCCTTTATGAGACCAGAGTTTCTTATCTGGACAATATTTCAGTTGGAGAGTTTCAAATTAAGGAAGGCACTCAATTAAAAATTGTCGACTTTACAAATAATCAGAGTACATTTAATCATACCGACAATATGATTCAGTTTGTAACCGGACAACTTTTACGTCGGGCTATAAGTGTTGATTTATCAAAACCATTGCGGCGATATGATTCTGAACTGGAATACATTCCGACTCAATTTATTTGTGAATTTATTCGATACATTACTAAAGTTGATGGCATACAATTTAATAGTTCATTACGAAAAGACGGAACTAATATAGTGTTATTTAATCAAGAAGGTATTGTTTGTACTAACGTAGAATTACACCAAATAACAAATATTGAAATAGGATCTGATATAATTAGTTGATAAACGGTCTTTCAATTTTCTCGTCCAGTCGGATATATCTTATTAAAAGACAAAACAAAGGTGGCGCGTCAGGTGGGAACCAGCGGTCACGACCAACGGGAGTAATTTTGGAATCCCACCTTCACTTACTATTAGGAACCAACGGTCTGTGTAGCTCGCTCGGCTCTGCCGCTACCGTTACACGGCATCTTCGATTGGCTCGCCAAGAATTGCAATCCGCTTAACTTTTAAAATAAATATTTATCTTTGTGTTAGATATGGTTAAATTGTAAGTATATCGGACTTGTCCCGAGCATCGGGGTTGAAAATCCTTTTAATACAATATGTTTGGATTGCAATTATTCGCTGGCTCATGACCGTTGGTTCCCAATGACGGCGCGCAAATTCCAATATCCTGCGGGACGATGTTTATGCCAAAAGATAAACACATAGAAACGAATAGAAAAAAAACTAACGGTGAATAATGGTATGGAAAAATTTGAAATTATGAAATCGCAAACGATTCAATTCTCATTATTTGATTTATTACATTATAAATTTAGCAATTACATTGTAGAAGAGATTTATCAAATTGACATTTCTTTTCAGAATGAGCAAATCATTAAAAAAGTAATTACTAGTAAAGACGATATAATGGAAATGCAAATGTTTTTGGAACAAAACCGAAATAGATTTGAAACTAATAATTTGTATAGTGCTTGCATAGAAGAGTTTAGAGAAATAAAGTCAGATTTTAAGTGGTTAAATTCCAAAGACGGAAAATTGATAATTCAGATAGAGCATTGGGTTGAGTTCATAAGAGAAAAATTGCTAGAACATTTAAACGATTGTAAAATCTTTGTTGGTAGGAGTTTGTTAAACCCCAAAGAATTGATAATAGGTGGAATAATGCGAAATGAGTTAGAAATTGAAAATATTAAAAATTTTATAGAATTGGAAAGTCCACCTGTTTCGCCTATATACAAATTTGAAATAGGAACTTGGTAATGTATAAAATTTGGCCTTGCCAAAGTAACCCTGCTCTGCGTAGTTTGTTGAGCAATGCGCTATTGCTAGACGAACCTTCTTTAGCTTCGTCCTGTGGGTAGCAAGGCTCCAGCCTTGCATATTTAAAAATATAATATTTAAAGCTGGTGGTACATGCCGCTTTGCGGTGAGCTTTAATTTCCACTGATCGTAGTCTGGAGACGACCAGCATACAGCGCCAGTTTTACGCTACGGAGAGCGGGGTACTTGGAGGGTTTTTAAAGATGGATCAATTATAGATTCCTATGAGGGTGATTGGAGACCTAATGGTAATCCAAGTTTAATTGAAGAATTAATTTATAAAATTGACTAGTTATGAGAGTGTTATGTTTTATTATATTATTAACAGCAATTGGTTGTACAAATAATAGTGAGAAATCAATTTCGATAAACAATGTTACTACCAATGAAGACTCGCTTAAAAATGCGATTATTCAAAAGGGAGATATCTCTGCTTATCAAACATTATGGTATTTGTATCTTGATTCTTCAAAACCCGAAGAGTATTTGAATTATTCATTGATAATGGCTAATAAATATGATTATACTGATGCATATTTTAATGTATATAGGTGTTTAATAAATTTATATCCAAATAAAGAGATGCTAGATAAGCTTACTGTAGATATAGCAATTAAATACTTACAAATGGCAGCAGCAAAAAAACACCAGCAGGCATTAGAGATATTAGGAGATTACTATATTAAAGGTAAGTTTGTGGAAAAAGATGTTACTTTAGGACGTAAATTATTGAATGAGTCAACAAAAGAGAGTAATGGTAATGAATCAAATTTGGCGTTACCAAAGTAACCAATTGTAAATCAAACCATATTTACAATCAAGAAATAGAAAATGATGGGTGTTTGCCTGTCATTTTCTATTGTCTAAAACAGAAATATCATTCAGCAACTCGGTATTAGGGGAAAAGATTAGGCAGAAAGACGATTTGTTTTAGCCGGAGTTTAGCAGTGCTTATGGCAGTGCTGAGGATTTATTTCTGGGGGTGATATGAATTCGCAAGCTCAAAACAGTCCGTGGTGAAGAATAAAAGAGAATAATGAAATAGCCTTTCGAAAGATTGGCTATTTTTGTTTACATTTGCATTACAATTAATTCAATGAAAGCGACACATATACAACATATATTAGATTTCAAATTTGAAGCAGGCACATCACGCGGTGTACTTACTCAGAAACCTACATCCTATCTTATTTTAGAAGAAAATGGAGTTGTTGGAATTGGCGAGTGTTCAACTATTCCGGGATTAAGTATTGATCCCGAAGAATCATATACTAAAAAATTGGACGAGGTTTGCCAAATTATAAACAATGGAAATCCGAGAGAACAACTTCAATTACATGATTTTCCTTCCATTGCTTTTGGTCTCGAATCTGCTCTACTCGATTTAAAAGCCAAAGGTTCAAAGCTATTATTTCCATCAACATTTACCGAAGGACAAACTGGGATTCCTATTAATGGATTAGTTTGGATGGGTGATAAAGCGTTTATGCAAAAACAAATTCGCGAAAAAATTGATGCCGGATATCGTTGTATAAAACTAAAAGTAGGAGCGTTGGATTTTGATACCGAATTAGCAATAATCAGCCAAATACGACGTGAGTTTTCGGCCAACGAAATTGAAATCCGTTTGGATGCAAATGGTGGTTTTCAACCTGAAAACGCGTTGGAAAAACTCAGTAAATTAGTTGTTTATGACATTCATTCCATCGAACAACCTATTAAACAAGGACAATTCGAAAAAATGGCTCAACTTTGCGAACTATCTCCCATACCCATTGTGCTCGACGAAGAGCTTATTGGCATTAAAAGTACTGATAAAGAGTTTATTATTGAAAAAATAAAACCAGCCTATATTATTCTCAAACCTAGTTTATTGGGCGGCTTTAAGCAGTCGGAAGAATGGATAAGGCTCGCTGAAAAGCACAATATAAAATGGTGGGTTACATCGGCCTTAGAGTCGAATATCGGTTTGAATGCCATAGCACAATGGACATT
>CAIWIS010000426.1 GCA_903912795.1 uncultured Bacteroidales bacterium | reverse complement strand
TGAAAAGGAAATTCCGACGATGGTTTGTGTTGTCCAACAATGGTTCCATCCTTTTTTACACAAACAATATCTTTTACTGTCAATGAACCTTTATCAACCGCCGAAGGCGTTATCCAAATATCACCGTTTCCATCTTTAATGGAAATATTTCCACCCGAAGTAGTTGTCATACCGCTTCGATAAATACGTCCGATAATCACATTAATCTGCTCTTTCGGATGCATCAGTTTTACATCAAGTTGTTTCATAATTCTTGTTTCTGCCCCTAACCCCTAAAGGGGAATAAGAGAAGTTAGTTTTATTATTATAAATTAAAATACGGAACTAATTTAGTTCACCTTTAGGGGCTAGGGGCTCTTTAAAGTTTATCTGCATTTGCCAATAAAAAGCTTTCGGCTTCCACGCTCCACAAACCGAGGTTCTTATCACAAATTTCTGCCAGTGTTTTGAAAACCGCATTTGTTTCACCTAATTTGGCAAAATCAGAAATTGGTGTCAATGGCATATCAATATGTGTATAAATCAACTTTTTACCACCCGGAATTTCAGGTAAATGTTTAGTTGCCTCAATTACAGCTCCTAAACCGCCAATATGTGTTACCAATCCAGCAGGATCAAGACCTTTGCTCATCATGTCGAGTGCTTCGTTCATATCGTCGGTATTGCCACCGCTCGTACCTACAACGTGCGTATAGGCATAATGCACATTGTAAAAATTAAATGTGGCGCTAAAGTTCGGATCACTTGGACCGGCAAAGAAGTTCAGACAGCCATCGAAAGCCAAAATAGCATCACCTTGCTCTACAACCGGCTTTACGGGTGCAAAAACAAATACATCGTCGTAACCATATCCTTCAGTAATGGCTTTGAGTTCTTCCACCGGATTTTCCATTTTGCCGGTATTGATATATTTCAAATCGATACCACGAGAAGCTGCAAACTCAACAGGCAGAATTGTTGCAGCACGGTCGAGACGTGTTTGATCCACATCGGTTACAACTAAAACAGATGGTTTGCGGTCGTCGCGGCGAAGTACATAGTTGATAGCAGCCAATCCCATTGGACCAACTCCTGCTAAAATAGCCATTTTTCCACCATCTACAATATCCATTTTATGCTCGTAACTTCCGGGCGTTGTATGGTAGTTAGCATGCATAGCGCCAATCACACACGAAAGTGGTTCGGCCAATGAAGCAGGATAATAACCTTCGCCTTTGTAAGCCAACAAGCAGCTTTTTTCCATCACTTCTTTGGGAATTACCACATAAGTTGCATCACCTCCAATGTGCTGATAGCTATAACCAGGGGCGCTCAACACACCTACAGGACCATCTTCGTAATACAAAGCAGGTTGAATGGAGAATTTATCGCCAGCTTTGAACTGCGAAGCCCATTTTGAGCCCACTTCTACAATTTCACCGGCAAACTCATGGCCAATAATTATCGGATTTTCGGCGATATCATTTGGGATACGTTTGTGGTCGGTAGCTTGTGTAGCTGCTTTGTACGATGACATACACAATGAATCAGATACTACTTTTGCAAGTATTTCATCTTCTTTAATTTGTGGCAGTTCAAACTCTTCCATGCGAAGATCTTTTTTGCCATATAAACGGATTGCTGTTGTTTTCATTATTTTCAGCAGTAAGCAGTAAGCGGTAAGCAGTAAGCACTGATTCTCACTTATTGCGATTATAATTGATTTTTAAATTTTTAGTTTTAGATAAGCGCTTGCTTGCCGCTTACTGCTTACCTCTTGCTGCTATATTAGCTAAGCATCACCTGCCCACCGGTAATTGGCAAGGCTTGTCCAGTTTCGCCACATTGCTCCATCAAGTAAAGTGCTCCTTTGGTAACATCCTCGGGTGAACAGCCTTTTTGCAAAGGAACTTGTGCTAAATAAAACGCTTTTACATCATCTATAGTTTTTGCTCCTGGCACTTTACCTGCATTTAAATATTGTACGAAAAGTCCGTTTTCAGGGTCACTCCACAGCGGACCTTCGTAGAAATTACCCGGGCAAATGGAGTTCACTTTAATGCGGAATGGAGCCAGTTCCAATGCAAATGATTGAGTCAGACCAATTCCTCCAAATTTGCCTCCAGCGTACGCAAAGTTAGCTTTGCTACCGCGTAATCCTGATTTTGAATTTACTTGTATAATGTCGGCGTAATATTCCGGAGCATATTTGGTTTGCAACTTCATTACACGGCTTACTACTTTGGTGCAATAGAAATACGCATTGTAATTAATTTTAGTTACAAATTCGAAATCTTCGGGTGTCATATCTTCCAATCCACCGGCACGAAGCACACCTGCATTGCTAATAAAGCTGTCGATAGCTCCAAAGTTACATATTGTTTCGTGAACGAGGTTTTCAATACTTGGGATTTCGCTTACATTTGTTTTTACGAAGATAGCGCGATTGCTTTTTGCCATGCCATTGAATCGTTCCACAGTGGCACGACCAACTGTTTCGTTCATATCAGCCACTACAATATTAGCACCTTCCTGCAACAAACAACGGGCAATTCCTTCGCCAAAGCCCTGTGCAGCTCCGGTTACTATAATAGTTTTGTTCTCGGCACGGCCTTTTGAAGCTCCTGCTGCTACACTTCTGCGATAATTTTCTACTTCCCAGTTATCGATAAAGTCGATTTGTTCTTGTGTCATTGGGTGTGGACCGCCAAACGATTCGGCATAATAGGCAATTTTCATTGCATCCTCAAATACATCCAAAATAATATCGCACTGTGCAGCATTATCGCCCACGGCTACCAAACCTATTCCTTTTATCAGGATTACTTTTGGCTGATAACCAAACTTAGCGGTGAAAGCCGGAATTTGTTTTGAAGCTTCTGTCAATACAGCTTCAGGTTCTTCGTCATTGAGGAAAATATAATTTGATTTGCAATATACAATGGCATCAGGAGTAAATGGTTTCGCTATTTTAGCTTGTGATTCTTCAGTATCGTAGAAATGTTTGATAAGAGCATTTTTGCGCACTTTCAGCGTTTTCAGTCCATCTTTCGAAAGCATCATGCGCATACCCGGAAGAATTTGCTCCGTGCAACTGCAAGTCGCACGTTCTTCGCTGAAAATAGTGGGAGTGCGACTTGAAGTCGCGCCCCCACTTGCAGGGAGTGCGCTTTCGAGTGTTTCAAGTACTTCTGTATAAATCACTTTAACTTCTTCAATGCTGTTTGCAGCCACAAAAATTCCGTGATTTTGCAACCAGATAACCTGAGGCTCTTCATTAGTTGCTGCACGATAGGCTTTGATAGCGTCTTCAACTTTTTTAAACAACACATAACCAGGATCGGTATATTCAATGTACAAAGTTTTGGCTCCGAACAATTTTTTCAAATCACTTTCGGCATTGTTGGCACACATCAAACCGTTTACCAAGGTTGGGTGCATGTGTACAACAAAAGCAAAGTCGATAACGTTATGCATCGATGTTTCTACCGAAGGACGTTTGCCTTTGGTGATAGTTGCATCTGCCAAATCATTTTTAACCTGCTCTTCACGTTCAGCCGCATTAGCGCTGTAGGTTTTGTTTGACATGAGGTTCAGTTTAGCTCTGTCAAGCACTGCAAAACCGTCTTCGGTAATGGTAGCCAACGACGAGCCACTGGCTTTTACCCAAAGTTTTTCTGTGTTTTTGTACGAAGTGTTGCCACCACCGGCAATTACAAAACGGCTATCACGACCGTAGAATTGCGATATTTCGATTAGTTGTTGTATTTCTTTCATATCTTTTTTTAAACCGCCCCTAGCCCCTAAAGGGG
>CAIWIS010000425.1 GCA_903912795.1 uncultured Bacteroidales bacterium | reverse complement strand
CATTTGGCTGAGCACTTTTGCTCTTTGCCAAAACTGATGCAGTTGGAAAACTTCCTAATAAGGAAACACCAGTAAGTATTAAGTATTGGTTTGAAATTTTCATGATATTAATAATTTTTTTGAAAGTTCAATTGGTAAATGCAACTTTGCGGATAAAATAATTATTTGTGTTTTTTGAGTTTTATACTATAAAAAAACACATAATTAATCACAAAACCATAATTTAGTACAGTTTCCTTTTTTCAACACCCTCATAATGTTTCGATTTATTCTTGAGCAGCCATTCAAGCAGACACTTACGAAGTTCTTCTGCTTTACCAGCAAATTTCTCTCTTTCGGGATTTTTGCCAATCAGGTTATTCATTTCGTAAGGATCATTGTTGAGATTATACATAGCATTCAGAACTTTAGAATTTTCGGAATACGGAATAATTAATTTCCAACCATCTTTTAAAATCATATAATTTGATTCCGTATCGCCGCGATAATCCCATTCTGTAACTACATATTTTCCATGTTCTTTATCAGTACCTTTTATCAGTCCTTTCAGGCTTTTTCCATCCGATTTATGTTTTCCAATTTTCAGATAATCCATAATTGTGGCAAACAAATCGATAGTTGACACATACCCTTTTACATTCGTATTCGGTTTAATTTTACCAGGAAATCTCAGAAACAAAGGAATATGTGAAGATTCTTCGAGAAATATATTCTTCTCTCTTAATCCGTGTGCACCAAGCATTTCGCCATGATCGCTGGTAAATATCACAAGTGTATTTTCAGCCAAACCTAGTTCGTCCAATTTATCTAAAATTTTACCTACCCAGTCATCAACTTCTGTAACAAGTCCATAGTAATTGGAGATCATGTACTTGATTTTTTCTGGGTCGGAATATCTTGGGGAATTTAAGCGACCATTTGCAGCTTTATATGGCGAATTTTCCATATTATCGGAAATACTAACCGGAGACAACATATCTTTTGCCGGATACATACTTGCATAAGGTTTGGTAGGCAACATGGGAGCATGTGGAAAATGGAAAGAACAAGTAATGCTGAATATAGAATCCTTTAACCGTTCAAGGGCCTCGATGGTTTGTTTTGCCTGAAACGCTGTGAGTGTATATTCTTTGTCAAGCATTAACTCTCCGTGAAGCTCTGCCTGACTTGACTTTACTTTTTTTGAATTCGCTTCGGTATTCGTATTCTCAAAAGTATAATCGAGCGGATTTGGCTTGTAAGGTCTATTTGTCATCCCATCTATTAATTCGCCTTCTTTTAATTCTCGTGCCGGTGAATATTGATCCAAAAAATCCTTATAAATATGAGTTTGTCCCCCAGATCCAAAAACGGATTTCCCATTTTTGGCCTTTTGCAACGGGTTTTTATATATCTCGGCATGAGAAGACAACGAGTGCCATTTGCCGTAATACTCACAACGATAGCCATTTTCGGAAAGGATTTCATCAAAAGTGGGCATGATCATTAATCCTTCTTTTTGAGCAGAATAAGTGAGATCATTTGTTCTTACCCCATTGTTTTCGACCGTAGTGCCCGTAAGAATGCATGATCGTGTTGGTCCCGAAACGGCACACTGGGTATAAGCATTTTTAAAAAACACACCTTGTTTTGCTAAACGGTCGAGATTTGGAGTTTTAAGTACAGAATTACCAGCAATGCTGAGTGCATCAAATCGCTGCTGATCTGTCATTATAAACAGCAGGTTGGGTTTCTTTTTGGCAGTTGCCATGCCGATATTTAACAACGAAAGCATAGAGCCCGTACCGACAACAATTGTAGTTTTTGTTATTTTCATCTGAAATTAATAGGTTCCTGGCCCTTTGTATTTTTCATTTATATTCCTTAGGTCGTCGTACATGTTTCCATTCTCATCAAAGTAAGTTGGAGCTATAAAACAATCGCGCATTCGGTCAATCGACCTATTTTGATATCTGCACCAAGTGTGATACCAATCACCTTTCCATACAAAAAATTCGCCATGGGCATAACCTGTTTCAATGCCATAGCCTTTCCCTACAAGGCCTTGAGTTTCGTATGGTCCATAAATATTTTTGGATGTAGCATAGTAACCCGATGTGCATAAATAGTAAACCCCATTGTGTTTATGCAACGAATTTTTATCAGCACTTGGAAAAAATTTTGTTTTATTTATAACAATTACGTTGGGCTCTTCGTCCAATTCGATCATCGAATCCTTTAATCGGGCAATTTTATAGGTATGTTCGCCATAAATAATGTAGGGTTTATTGTCATCGTCCACAAAAATGGTTGGGTCGAAGGAATCAACAATGTATTTACCCAATGCTTCTTTGTAAGGGCCTTCGGGGTTTTTTGCAACCATTACCCCTGTACCAATTTTTCGGTTTGAGTAATACCAATAATACTTCCCATTACGCGCTACAATATCGCCTGCCCAACAATTGGTATTGCCTTTGCCCATCAAATTATCATCAGGTCTGATTGTACCTACCTGTTTCCACTTCTTTAAATCAGACGATTTGTATATTCTCCAATCGGGCATAATCCAATCAGGAACACCAATGCCAATATCATGACCAGTAAACAGATAACATGTTTTTTTAATCACAAGTACATGTGGATCAGACATGCCTGGCTCGTCAATCACTGGATTCTTTATATTCTTTAATTGATGCTTATCAAGGTTCTGAGATGCTAAGTTGCATATAGATAGCAAAAAAGCTATAAAGACAAAACCAAAAAACCTCGATTCAAACTTGTAATTATTCATTTTAGAATTATCAAAAATTTATTTTCAAAATATTTTTACGTTTAATTATTAATTTTAATTATCAAACAAATAATCAACAACAAAAAATGTGATTACTAATAGATTATTGAACAATTAATTTATTAATGGTATTTAAGTGTTTTGACCTTACCGCAACAAGGTAAACTGAATTTCTAAGTAAACCTGCGGTAGCAATTTCAAGAGTTTCATTTCCATAATGAAGTTTTTGGTAAACAAGCTTGCCATCAATTGTGGATATTTGAATATCTGTTTTTTCCTGTTCTTCATATCCGGTGAATTTAATTTTAAAAGATTTCTCAGTCATAGGATTGGGGTAAATTTCAACAGATTGCTTTTCGTTTTTAATTGTAGTCACAGAGTTTGGATTACCTGATAATACTATAATATTATCGATTTTAGTAGTTACTGAACCTGTTTTGACATGATAAATTCGTAACCAATTCATACTACTTAAATTGGGTGTTCCTCCCGTAATACTTGCAGTACTAAATGGCAAGGTTATTAGATTCCATCCATTTACTAAAGTACCAATTGGCCACATATATTCATTAACATCCGCAGCTCCGCCGCTTCCAAATTCAACCTGATTATTTGCCGAAAAAAGACTAATATCTGATACATAATACCAGAACTGGAGTTTCCCTGTGGCAGCAGTCACGCCTGTATTTAATGCGGGCGCAAAAATCTTCTTAAATTCATCTGTTTTGGATCCTATTGATTGCAAACAACCCGATCCTTCTTTTTGATCGGTTGTATTTAGAGTTAATGTATTCCCTGATAGCCAACCTGAAATGACATCGCAGTTTGAGATTATATCACTTGCAGGGGCTGGTGTAACAGTTATTAGTGAAGATGCAGTAAATCCACCATCCTTTGCGGTTGCAGTAATTGTAGCAGTTCCTACCGCTACACCTGTCACCAGACCAGCAGCATTTATTGTAGCAACGCTTGTATTACTTGAAGTCCAATTTGCGGCCATATTACTAATTACATTTGCAGGTAATACTGTTGCGGAAATTTGTTGCGTTGCACCAATATTTACCGTTGCAACTTCAGGTAAAACAGATACCCCTGTTACAGGTTCAGGTTTTGTAATATACATTTTACTGGAAGTTTGTACCTGTCTGGAATCAACCATATTGGCATAATAATTAACTGCCTGGTTGATTAAATTTGCCGAAATATTTGCTCTATACGTAGTTCCTGCGATTAGTGTAGCTGTAAGAGGTTTCCAAAGGCGTGTTTGCCAATTAATTGCTTGCTCGCAATAATATAAACTGAGCTCTGAAACTGTAATTCCTGCAGGTAAATTGACATTTATAGTTACATTCAGACTTCCATCATTCTGAGGTTCTGTACTTGTAATGTCAATGGTACCAAAAGGACTACCTACACCTTTTAAATGGTAATTCATAAAAAGTTGCTTCATTGTGCCTGATGTTGGAATCAAAGTATGGTTGATATTAGCCATGATAAAACGGTTCTTGTTACCGGGTATTGCATCCAGAGTGCCTTGGACTGCCTCAGGCCAAAAAAACGTATCGTTTGTAGGCTGCTCAATAAAATACGGAGCTGTAATTCCAGAAGTACGGCGGCCTGCATCTAAATAGGTTAACCAAACGGTTCTGTCTGATGCCGACATAGCAGCTATTGTGTTTGACCAAAATGATCCTGCATCGTAAAAACCACAGCCAAATGAAGAGTATGCCGCTTTTACTTTATAACCAAGCAAACCAGATATCATGGTGGTCAAATATCCGCCCCATGAAAGACCGGTTACTCCCATTTTACTAGCATCTACATTTCCTTGCGAACTTAAAAGATTGAATGCCTCCACAGAAGCAACCACTGCATCGCAAAGCGTACTGTTTTGAGCGCCGCCTGTAACATTGAAACGAGGACCTTCTCCGGCTGCTGCAGATGTCCATGGTCCGGTTGAATATGAAGAAGTTAAGGTTTTATTGGCAATGGATGGCTCATCAATACCAAGAGTTACATAACCAAGCGCTGCAAATTTTTGAAGTTCAGGTAAAAGCCCCTCTGCATACCCACCACCACCATGATAAATCATAATACCAGGATATACTCCAGTTGCTTGTGGATAAACCATTATAGCATATATTGTATTTACATCTCCTTTCGATTTAAAAGTAAATCTCTTAGTGGTAATTGCAGCTGAACCGGTTCCGGAATTTGTTGTACTTATTTCCTGCGCCACAGTCGGTATGCTATTTAAATAAGCAGCAAATGGGTCTTGGGCAAAAACATGCTGGTTGTTAAACAATTGCAATGCTAAAAAGCATATAAATACTACTCCTGATTTTAAAAAAGTTATACTTTTTTGCGTTGATATTTTTTTCACTTTTAAATATATTCTTTTAAATAATAAATTATAAAATTCCTCCGTTTGCTTCATTGATTCCCAATTCAGGTAACAAGAATTTGTTCTCAACTACTGACATGCATTATCTAATAATTAATTTTTGAGTTACAATAGATCCTTCCGAACTTAAGGAAACAATATAAACACCGCTTTTCAAAATATCTTTTATGGCAATATTTATTGTTGTCTCATTCTTCAAAAATTTAGTATAAACAGTATGCCCCCTCATGTTTGAAATTGTTAAAGTAAATTTTCCCTTAACATGAAGCTTTATAGTAAGTGTGGATTCTAAAGAAAGTGGGTTTGGACACATGGAAAAGTCATTTCCGGATTTTTCAAATGATGGAAATGAAGTTACTGTTAAATCATACATATTTAACTCAATTCCGTTATTTATACCCAAATTACGACTATATTTTTTTTCAGTTGAATTATTCCAGCTTTCATAGGTTCCTAAACTTTTGCACCGCACACCATCTTTTTCAGCATCATAAAAAACCTGCGATGGCGGATTGTTGGCTTGTGCAGCTTCTATTAAATATTTTTCGCAGTTCAACATATCTGGTAAATCAGTCCACTCAGATCTGAGAAAGTCAATACCAACAGCATCAATAGCAACACCATCTTGCGATACAAAGAGTGATGATGGCCAACGGTTGTTAAAAGGAGCCTTTTGCCATCTAACTGACGGAGTGCCACTTACACCCTTAGTAGCATAAATTGCATCAATCATAAAAAGCATGGATTTCTCACCTAAATGTTTATGCCCCATATAATCTACAAATGTCATGTGCCGGTTTGAACCATCGGATGCCGCACTAAAATTATTATGTGCATTTAGTCTATAGTCGCTGTAGATACTTGTAGCGCCGTACCAATTTTTACCACATAGTGTTACCCCTTGACCACCATGTCCTTTAATTAGCGCCATATTTATTAAATAATCGGCTTGAATGGCACAGTCAACAATTCCTTTTGCCAAATTTCCAACACTAGCCGAAAATGGAATAGT
>CAIWIS010000424.1 GCA_903912795.1 uncultured Bacteroidales bacterium | reverse complement strand
CGACACGAGTAATAAGTCCATATTTGAGTATGAAAATATTAAGGGCGAAGCTCACGAATTAAAAGTAAAAAATATCAATCCTTATTTGGTTGAGGCTAAAGATTTATTGTTAACCAAAAGTTCAAATCCAATTTGTAAAGTTCCAAAAATGAGTTTTGGAAATATGCCGTTGGATGGTGGACATTTACTGTTATCAGACGAAGATAAAAATGAATTCATATTAAAAGAACCAAAAGCTGAGAAATATATTTTTCCGTTGATTTCTGCATTTGAATTTTTAAACGGAAAAAAAAGATGGTGTTTATGGCTTGTTGATGCTGAACCTAGCGAGCTAAAACAAATGCCAGAAGTTCTAAAAAGAGTTGAATTAGTCAAGCAGTTTAGACTTGATAGTGTTGCACCTTCAACACAAAAATTTGCAAGTACACCAACATTGTTTCGAGACAGAAATCAACCAGAAACATTTATTGTCGTTCCTCGTGTATCTTCCGAAAATAGACCTTATATTCCTTTTGGCTTTTTTGACAAAAACTCAATTGTCAGTGATACTTGTATGTCGATTCCAAACGGCAACAAATATCATTTTGGAGTTCTAATGTCGAAAATGCATATGGCATGGGTCAAATCAGTTTGCGGCCGATTAAAAAGCGACTTTCGCTATTCAAAGGATATTGTTTACAATAATTATCCTTGGCCAGACAACGTTTCAGACAAACAAATTCATGCAATTGAAACGGCAACAGAAAAAGTTTTAACGGCAAGACTACAGTTTCCTAATAGCACGCTTGCAGATTTATACGATTCACTGACAATGCCACAATCATTAGTGAAAGCACATAACGAGTTAGACAAAGCGGTTGACTTAGCTTACAGACCTCAGCCATTTACGAGCGAAGCGAACAGAATGGTTTACTTATTTGAACTTTATGAGAAATATACGGCAGACTTATTTACAGCTGTGAAAAAGAACAAAAATAAGAGAAACACTGAATAAAATCTAATCGACTCAGTTGAATTGTAAAAACTATAAAATTGAGAGTCAAACAATTAATTATGCTTATACTTCTAGTTCTTAAATATCTAAAAAAATAAAAGATGAAATCAGCTTTTGATTCCTTTATTGATAATAACAAATCAATAAAAAAAAATACAGATAAAGATTTTCATGAATTTTCTAATTTGTGGGAAGATGAAACATTTATTTGCCGTCTACCAAAGTCTACCAACTTTTCTATTCTTAAGGAAATATTGTTACCTAAAGAATTATCAGCTTTATACCATTTGGATACAAAAGTTTTAGAATTTATTTTTTCTCCATTAGATAAAAATGAAATTTTCTTATCCAGATCAACAAAATTTTATTATAAAGGAGTAAGCTTCGAAACAGAATATTCGGAACCAAGTGAAGCTTTAGAATTATTATCCAAGACATTTATTGAAACAGATGTAAATACTGAAACAAATTATAGGAATCTACGAATTTTTAGAGACTTCTACAAAAATGGAGGGCACTCTGAGTATTTAAAAAATTTCTTTAAAGATAAAGTTCCAATTTCATATAAAGTTAAAGGAGATTTTGAAAAAATAGATTTAGATTTTGTAAATTTGTCTAAGCACATAAATGTTTATTCTAAATTTTTTGACCGTAAAGCTCCTTCAATTCTAATATTTGAAAATCAAGCTGAAAAAGCATCATATAATATACCGTGTTTTGCTAGTTTACAAGATTACCCAACAGATATAATTGCAAAAGAAATTGACCCTGTTCTTTTAGACTTATTTCTTATTGCCCAAGACACAACAAATATTCGACTTAAATATATTTTTTATTATCAAATAATTGAATATTGTGCTTATTATCACTTAAACGATGAATTACAACGAAGTCTTAATAATATCCTTAAAAATGCCGATCTTATATCAAATTATTCAAAGTATAGTAAATTAATAATTGAAAATTTTAAGGATAATTTCAAGAATAATGATGACAAGGTAAAACTTGAGAAAGTTGTTTCTGATTTTTGTGAT
>CAIWIS010000423.1 GCA_903912795.1 uncultured Bacteroidales bacterium | reverse complement strand
TTGATTGACAATTTTTCGTTTTTGTCGGACGTAACGGCCATACAAACAAATGCTAAAGTGCCAAAACTGGCTGTTTATGAAGAAGACATAGCAGCCATTATTTATACTTCGGGCACTACCGGGCGCTCCAAAGGTGTGGTTCTTACGCACAAAAACATTGCTTTTGTAGGCATGCAATCTTTTGTATTTCACCCCATTTCGCACAACGATGTATTTCTGTCGCTCTTGCCACTCTCGCACACTTACGAAAACTCCATAGGCATGGTTTATCCCATTATATATGGTGCATCCATTTATTATCTCGAAAAGCCACCTACACCAGCGGCTTTATTGCCCGCTTTAGCCAAAGTGCGGCCCACCATGATGCTTTCGGTGCCGCTTATTATGGAAAAGATTTTCAAAAATCAGATACAGGCCAAATTTTCAACAAATGGTCTTAAGCGCATGATTTACAACACACCGCTTTTCCGTATGCTTATACATCGCATAGCGGGCAAAAAACTTAAACAAACATTTGGCGGTCGATTGCTGTTTTTTGGCATTGGAGGTGCTAAACTGGACTCACGTGTGGAGCGTTTTTTACGCGAAGCTCGCTTTCCGTATGCCATTGGCTACGGCTTAACCGAAACAGCTCCCTTGCTGGCGGGTGCTGGTGTACAACATACCAAACTGGGCTCAACAGGATTTGCTGTGCCAGGTGTGACGCTGAAAATTGAAAATCCTGACAAAAAAGGTGTAGGCGAAATTTGGGCAAAAGGCCCCAATGTGATGCGTGGATATTATAAAAACCCCGAAGCCACACAAGAAGTACTTACCGAAGATGGTTGGTTCCGTACAGGTGACTTTGGTCGCATGGACAAACGGAAACGACTATTTATTAAGGGCCGTATGAAAAACACCATAGTGGGTGCCAGTGGCGAAAACATTTACCCCGAAGATATCGAAACAGTGATTAACAACCATCATTTAGTAATGGAATCGCTTGTAATTGAAGAAGATGGATTTTTGGTAGCCAAAGTACTTGTCAATATCGAAGAACTCGAAAAAACAATAGAACATATAAAATCGGTGATTGAAGACAAACGCGAAAAACACCTGATTTGGGCCAAGCATTTTACCCGCGAGATAAACGAAAAACTCAACAAAGTATCGCAAATCAAACGCGTAGATATTATTGACGAGCCGTTCGAAAAGACTGCCTCCCAAAAAATTAAACGCTTTTTGTACACCAAACCACCGAAAAAATAAACCCAACGTAAGAAAAGGAAAAACGGGGTCAACATCGCTTATCCCCTGATTCAAACTCTTGAAAACACAACATTGCATGACGAAATTAAAGGTATGAAAATTGAAATATGGAGCGATGTAATGTGCCCCTTTTGTTACATCGGAAAACGAAACCTCGAACAGGCACTGGCACAGTTTGCCGATTGCGATAAGCTCGAAATTGTATGGAAAAGTTATCAGCTCGACGATACGGTGCCCGAAACAGCCACCGAAAGCTACGAAGCATATCTTGTAAAGCGCAAGGGACTTAGTGCTACTCAGGTACAGGGAATGTTGCAGAACGTCACAAAAATGGCGCGGGAGGTAGGGTTGAACTACGATTTCGACAAAGCAGTAATCGTTAACTCCCGTAAAGCCCATCAACTTATTCAGTTTGCCAAAACACGCAAGTTGGGCGACGAGATGGAAGAACGCCTTTTCCTTGCTTATTTTACCGAAGGTAAAAACATTGCCGATACCGACACACTTACGCAACTGGGCATTGAAATTGGTCTCGATGCTAACGAACTACAGACAGCTTTTACCGACGAGCAGTATGTGTACATGATGACTCAGGATATTCAGGAAGCCCGCCAGATAGGTGTGAATGGCGTTCCGTTCTTTGTCTTTAACCGCAAATATGCCATCTCAGGCGCGCAACCGCCACAGGCTTTTCTCGAAACATTACGGAAGTCGTTCGACGAGTGGCGAGGGGTTTAAAATCAGACCTATAAGATTTTTATCTGGGTGTCAAAAAAATACAAATTTCCATCAACACCCATTAAAACATTGTTTGGGACAGCATCAAAGACTTCATATATTTCGTTGGAGAATTCGTCCGTACTAATTGATGTAAATCCTAATAACTTCATATATTCAACAATTTCATCCTCAGTTGCTTCGCGCAAAGCTTGAATATGAGCTTGTTCCAAAATAGCACAGAGCAAACCTTTACTATTTCTGGTAAAACCTATAAGTGAATAAGCAACATTAGCAAAAAGGTGGTTGTGAACATTTATTCTATCAAATAATCGCTTTGCATCGTCTCCGGCAAAGGCAAAATCATTTAATTTAAAAACTGAATTCGAAAAGGGATTATAATACACCTCGTTTTCTCCTCCCCGTTCGAGGTAAACTCCAATTTCATTATAATTTTCGAACCAGCAAAACTGTTCTTTTGCAAATTGTTCCAATGCATTTAGTTGGATTCTCTTATAGCTCGTTGCTTGTTCAAGCGTAATTGTTGTTGTTTTATGTCGTTGAGCGACAGTGGATGCTTCTTCCAGCATTCTACTTGAATCAAGCCGTCTTCGGTTTGCTTCTTGTGAAAATTGTTTATATAAATCTTGTTCATAATCTGTCATTACTATTGCTTAATGGATAGTGCAAAAATATAACTATTTTTTGAATTAGCAATTTTATTTTCTTTTACAAGTGGCAACGCCACTACCAATTTATCGTGCATGGATTTTTTGTTCTGAGCAACTTAATTGAATCCGTTTTAGTTCCCTCCTTACAGTCCTACCTGCAGTAGGCAGGCGGGATGACAAGGACTCAATCTTAGCGTATATTCCGTTGTCCAACCAGCATACATAACATGAACATTCCTTTGGCAACGGTTCAAAACGCCCTTCGAACCCGTCGCACATAAAACTACATGTTTGCAACAATCATCGGCGATGGCTGTAGACTAAAGTTGCGCTTGTCATTTCTATGGCACATCCCACCAAAGCGAGGCCGGAGGGAGAAATATAATATGCTTCTTCAAAACACCGAAGGTGTTTACTGTGCATATCGAGTATTTCGAGATTCCGATTTATCGGAAACCCTCAATGAAATTGGGGTAAGATACAACGCCCCACCACCATACGACCCCAGCGGGGTCGAACAACAGCCTCAATTGGCATTTTTTTTATCTCTCACAAAAGTATCTTAATAGCCCGCTAATTTCCAAACCGGATAACTATCCGCAAAATCAATGGCTTCCTGTAACCGAAAACCATCACCGACGGGATCTAAATCTTTTCAAAATATAATTCTGGTAAAATAATTTTCACTTCCTGCTCAGCGTCTTCTTTTTTCCAATAAACTATAAAATTTACTCTGCTACTTTTTAATTCGTACCCTAGCGAATTCATTTCTTCAATTTGTTGAATGAATTGTTTAGAAAATTTCAATACAGATTGTTTATTTATATTCAAACATTCATCATTATTCAAAATAAGTTTATCTCCACATAGCAATTTTGAGATC
>CAIWIS010000422.1 GCA_903912795.1 uncultured Bacteroidales bacterium | reverse complement strand
TGTAATCTTTTTGTTTAAACCTGAAAAAATGCGAAACATTTAGTTTAAAGCCCGAAAACAATGTTGTATTATTGCTAATTAAATCGTTTTGAAAGCCCGATTGTAATTCGAATCGTCGATATTTATAGCTAATATCAGCTGCTGTTTTTAAATAAACTCCATCCGAAATATTTGAATGTCCAACATCCGAATATGCCGAGAGTTGAATCTGAGCATTCAGATTATAACAACTCAGTGAAAGTAATATGAAAAATATAATTCTGATAATCAATGTCTTCTATTTTTTCTTTTTTTGTACAGTCCAACCAAATTTACCAATCTCTTCGCCTAATTTATAATAGTGTCCGTGCGAATAAGCAATTAGTTTCGCTTTACTTAAATCGAATGTATCTGTCTCGGGGTCAATATATTGTCTATCGGCCTGAACATTCACAACATCCGCAATAAACATATCATGCGAACCAAGCGGTATGATTTCCTTCACTTTACACTCGATACAAAGCGGCGATTCCTGAATAATTGGTGCAGCAACCATTTCTCCTTTTATAGGAGTAAGCTTCATTTCGGCAAATTTATTAAAATCTTTACCACTTTTCACGCCACACCAATCAGTGGCATAAGCCATATCTTCGTTCGTCAGGTTAATAACAAATTCCCCCGATTTTTTAATAATTTCGTACGAATGTCGCTCCGGACGCACTGATATATAACACATTGGTGGGTTTGAACAGATGGTTCCCATCCAACTTAACGTAATTAAATTGTAATCTTCTGGGCTACTTCCGCACGAAATCAACGCAGCCGGCAACGGATAAATCATTGTGCCGGGTTTCCAGCTAATATGTGACCTCTCCCCAGCCCTCTCCAGAGGAGAGGGTGAATGTTTATCAATCAACGGTTTACTATTTGAATAATCTTTCTTAAATGTCATTTACTAAAAATGAAAAGTTAAATAATTTGCAATTTCCCTCTCCTTTGGAGAGGGTTAGGGTGAGGTTTACTTTATCTTCACCTCTTCCACTTTCACTTCGCGTTCGCAGTAGCGACATTTTAAATGTGTATTTTCAGCATCTTTCAGTACAAAAAAACGGGTTTGAACAGGCTGATTATTTGTAATACAATTCGGATTAGCACATTGCACTATTTCGCGAATTTCGTCGGGAAGTACCAACGGGCGCTTTTCAACCACCTCATAATCACGTATAATATTGATTTTCGCATCCGGACAAATCAAAGCCAATTTATTTGTTTCATTATCGGCCAATGCTCTATCAGCAATTTTTACAATTCCTTTCGAACCTATCTTTTTACTTTCCAGGTTATTAGCCAGCGTAATCTGATTCAGACAAGTATCCAAATGTAGAATGTGTACCACCTTAAATAATTTGTCTGAAGGAATGTGGTCAATCACTGTTCCATCTTTGAGAGCTGCTACTTTTAATTTTTTTTCCATTGAATAATATGCTAATTTACTCGAATTAATACGAATTATACGAATTTCTTTTTGCTTACTAATTACAGCTTGCCTCTTACTGCTGAATCAATACTTTACTCAAAATTGCTTGCCTCACATACAATCCGTTTTGTGCTTGCTTAAAATAATATGCTTTTTCGTTGGTATCAACATCGGGGTCAATTTCGGTTACACGAGGAAGTGGGTGCAGAATTCGAAGATTCGGTTTCGAATGTGCAAGCATTTCATTTTTAAGTGTATATACATTTTTTACACGTTCATATTCCATTAAATCCAGAAAACGTTCTTTTTGTACACGCGTCATATACAGTATATCTGCATCGTTAAAGTTATCGTTCAGCTCTGTTGATTCTGTGTATTTTATATTGTGTTTTTTACAGAAAACTTTGTATTCGTCCGGCATTTTCAGTTCGTCGGGCGCAATAAATTTAAATGTGGGATTAAAATGTGACATAGCCATCAGAAGCGAATGAACGGTGCGACCGTATTTTAAATCGCCTACAAGGCATATCGTCAGATTTTCGAGTGTTCCCTGAGTTTTTAGTATCGAATACAAATCGAGCAAAGTCTGCGAAGGGTGTTGATTGGCACCATCGCCGGCATTAATTATCGGTACAGGAGATATCTCTGCTGCATATCGGGCGGCACCTTCAAGTGGATGTCGCATCACAATAGCATCGGCATAGCAACTTACCATGTGAATGGTGTCGTTCAGCGTTTCACCTTTCGATGAACTACTTGTGGCCGCATCCGAAAAGCCAATAATGGAGCCACCAAGTCGGATAACAGCTGTTTCGAAACTCAATCGTGTACGCGTTGAAGGTTCGAAAAACAAAGTGGCAATAACCTTACCGTCTAAGGTTTTTTGATTGGGATTGGCTTCAAAGCCTGCAGCCGATTCAAGTATCGAAAGAATTTCATCTTTGCTGTAATCCGAAATAGAAACTAAACTGTTTTTGCTCATGGTATTATTTCTAATAATCTTTCCGTTTTCCTTTTTCCCCGCCATTTATCCCGATTTGTCGGGAGGGGTTAGGGGCTAAAAAAAAACCAACACAAATCATCCTGATTTATATTGGTTTACGTATTTTTAAAGGCAATAAGTCCAAGCTACTTTTTAAATGAAAGTTGCATTGATCGAAAAAATATTTTGAATTATATTGTTTCATACTTTTCGGTTGCAAAGATAGTGAGAATTTTGGAAACTTTAATTTATATTTTACTAAAAAACTCATAAAATGTTATGTTGAAATCAAAACAAACAGATGAAAATGGTGTTTAAATAGTTATCTTTGCAACATTACAATTGATAAATAAAAATATGCAAACTCAAATTCAACTTATACTAACACCAGAGCAAGCTGAAAAACAAGAATTACTAACAGCCCAAGTTGCTAAACATCTGAATGTTGATGCTGGAGCAATAACAAAAATTCGTACGCTGAAAAAATCAATAGATGCTCGTTCCATGTATCCCAAAGTGAATGTTTCGTTGGAAGTTTATGTAAACGAAAATGCTCCAAAAACGGTTTACGAATCCTTTGATTATTCCGATGTGTCTGAAAATGAAGCTGTTTTAATTATTGGAGCTGGACCTGCTGGCCTGTTTGCTGCATTAAAATTGATCGAAAATGGACTACGACCAATTATTATTGAACGTGGAAAGCAAACTGATAAACGTAAATTAGATATTGCACATTTGAATTTAAATAAGAATTTCGATACTGAATCCAATTATTGTTTTGGAGAAGGTGGAGCTGGTACTTTCTCGGATGGAAAATTGTATACCCGTTCAAAAAAGAAAGGCAATGCGCAACGTATTTATGAGATATTTCATTATCATGGTGCTGCCGAAGAAATTATGTACGAGGCTCATCCGCACATTGGTTCCGATAAATTGCCTTTGGTTGTAAGCAATATTAGTGATACCATTCGCAAATGTGGTGGCCAAATTCATTTCGAAGAAAAAGTCGTTGAAATTTTAATTGAAAATAATTCAATAACTGGTTGTATAACAGCTTCAGGTAATTCCTATCATGCCAAAACACTTATTTTGGCTACAGGTCATTCAGCACACGATATTTACGAACTTTTATACAAACAAAATATATTACTTGAACCCAAAGGTTTTGCAATGGGAGTAAGGGTGGAGCATCCTCAAAGCCTAATTGACAGTATCCAATATCATTGCAAAACACGAGATGAATACTTGCCTGCAGCTAGTTATAATTTAGTGGAACAAGTGGCCGATCGTGGTGTATACTCGTTTTGTATGTGTCCTGGAGGCCGAATTGTTCCCGCCGGAAGTGGTAACGAAGAGATAGTAGTAAATGGAATGTCGGCATCCAAACGTAATTCACCTTTTGCGAATTCAGGTATGGTTGTTGAAATTCGGCCCGAAGATATACCAGAGGAATTTAAAGAATTTGGAGCAATAGCCGGTTTAAAATACCAGCAATCTATCGAAAATATGGCGTATAAAAATAATGGAGGATTAGGTCAAACGGCTCCAGCACAACGCATGGTCGATTTTGTAAAAGGACGCGTTTCGTCCGATTTACCCGACTGTTCGTATATGCCTGGGCTAATTTCGTCACCTATTCATTTTTGGTTACCCAATTTTATTTCGAGTCGTTTACAAGAAGCATTTCGTAAATTCGACCGAAAAATGCATGGCTATTTAACCAACGATGCCGTTATAGTGGGAGTGGAGACACGCTCATCAGCTGCCGTTCGCATACCTCGTGACCCCGAAACTGGTTGTCACCCTCAAATTGCAGGACTTTTCCCCGCTGGCGAAGGTTCTGGTTATTCAGGTGGTATCACTTCTTCAGCTATCGATGGAGAAAATGCTGCGTTGGCAGTTAAAAAATGGATTGAAAGTATAATGTAAGGTAAGCCCACTCTAACTCTGTCCAAAAGGAGAAGGAGTTGTTTATTTTGTACATGAAGTAAGTTGAAATTCACTTAATATTCTATGTCAAATTGCTTTGAAAAAAATAACTCCTTTTTAACAACAAATCTTCCAATTTTTTTAATCCAACTCTTTAATAAATATTTAATCAGACTGTAATAAATTGCAATCTTTTTAGTCTAGAATCGACAATTATATCGAAAGTATAGTTGTCGATATTTATTTATATATCTTAAAAACAAATAGATATATAAAATTTTGAAATCTCCTCCAAATTTATTTGTAGTATTTATTGCTACACAAAAAACTTTTATTTGCGACTGTATTTTTCCACATAGTGTTACAATCTAACTTGATGATAGGGCGTATATTTGCTAAATCAAAATATCTTGATTCTTTGCTCTTTATTCTTTACTCTAAAAGTCTAACTTTATGAACATACTTGTAACAGGCGGTGCCGGCTTTATTGGCTCTAATCTTTGCGAAACGCTACTCAAAAGAGGTGATCATGTAACTTGTCTGGATAACTTTGCAACAGGTAATCCAATGAACATAGCCCCTTTTTTGGTAAACTATCCTCAAAGTTTTAAATTTATCGAAGGTGATATCCGCAATTTGGACCATTGCTGCAAGGCAGTTCAAAATATTGATTATGTACTTCACGAGGCTGCTCTGGGTTCAGTTCCACGTTCTATCAACGACCCCATCACTACTAACGAAACTAATATTTCGGGTTTTATGAATATGCTCGTAGCAGCTCGCGATGCTGGCGTGAAACGTTTTGTGTATGCTGCCAGTTCGTCGACTTATGGCGATAGTAAAGCGCTTCCAAAAGTAGAAGATGTAATAGGTAAACCACTCTCGCCTTATGCTGTCACCAAATATGTAAACGAACTTTATGCTGATGTTTTTGCCAAAACCTACGGAATGCAATGCATTGGTTTACGTTATTTTAATGTATTTGGACGCCGACAGGATCCTTTTGGAGCGTATGCAGCTGTTATCCCGCTTTTTGTAAAAAAACTAATTGCTCACGAAGCAGTGACTATAAATGGCGACGGTGAATTCTCACGCGATTATACATATGTAGACAATGTGGTACGCATGAATATATTAGCACTCGAAACCAATAACACAGCAGCCGTAAATCAAGTTTATAACACAGCTTGTGCTGAACGTACAACACTCAATCAATTAGTGGATTACCTAAAAGAATTTTTAAGTAAATACGACCCTGAAATATCCAATGTAGAAGTAATTCATGGCGAAAATAGAGTAGGAGACATACCACATTCGCTAGCATGCATCGATAAAGCTCGAAACTTATTGGGCTACGAACCAGCATATAAGTTTAAAGAAGGCTTAAAAGAAGCTGTAAAATGGTATTGGGAGAATTTGAAGTAAAAATATGAGTACGCAAATACCGCAAATAAACTCAAATTAAGAAAAATCTTATTATTATGTTATCCAACTTTATACAAGTAGTAAAAAGAGAAAAAAAGGAAATCACCAAACTAATGGTTGTTTTTTCTTTGGCTCTATTTGTGCTTTTTGTTGGATGGGATAAAATTGTCAAAACAGAGGTATATAACTCATTTAATAGCGTTTATAATGTGTTTGCCGTGAAAATTGTACAATCTTTAGGTTCTGTTT
Source organism: uncultured Bacteroidales bacterium (assembly GCA_903912795.1). Taxonomy (GTDB): domain Bacteria; phylum Bacteroidota; class Bacteroidia; order Bacteroidales; family Paludibacteraceae; genus Paludibacter. The sequence continues at coordinate 47 of CAIWIS010000422.1, read as the reverse complement.
CAGAAAAAGATATAGCCTATGATACTGCTTTAAATATCTTAACTTGT
>CAIWIS010000421.1 GCA_903912795.1 uncultured Bacteroidales bacterium | reverse complement strand
GTTCAATCCGGGACCCATAATTCGGCGATATTTGCCAAAAATGGTAACAACAGCCACATAACCTTGATTAACGGTTACAAAACCTGAAAAAAGAATGAGGAGAACTGCAACTCCAACAATAATTAAAGGAATCTGATCCATAGCTCGTAAATTTTGTTTTTTTTGGTGAATTAATAAAATGTTATGCTACAAAGATATGTATTTTATTTGTGTTTGAAAAAAAATTATGAAATTATTTTATTTCAAAATCGAAAGGCATACGTGCCTGAATACCACTTAGTTGTTTAAGTTCTTGAGCTTTCTTGAGTAGTTTATAGTCATCCCCAAGTTGCGATTTGAGTATGCGAGTTTCCAGACTAGTGTCGAAATCTTTCATAAGTTTAGTAAAGAAATCTTCCTTCACAGGGAAATCCTTAATCATATACGTTTTGAGTTTGGCCTTTTCAACTGCTAATTTCAAAGCCAGGTCCATACCACCAATTTTGTCAACTAGCCCAATTTTTAACGCGTCTTCGCCTGTCCATACGCGTCCTTCGGCTATAGCTTTAATCTGATCAGGTGTTTTTTTACGGCCATCAGCACAGCGTTTTACAAATAACTCGTAACCACGATTTACGTAATTTTGCATTAAATCGCGTTCCTCCGGTGTAAATTTGCGATTTACCGATATGGCATCGCCCATTTTATTCGTTTTTACGCCATCGTAAGTAAAACCGAGTTTATTATTCAAACCTTCCATGTTTGGAATTAACCCGAAAATACCAATAGAACCAGTAATTGTAGTTGGCTGAGCCACAATCTTATCGGCCATACACGAAATATAATAACCACCCGAAGCGGCATAATCGCCCATCGATACTATTAAAGGCTTTTTAGCTTTGAGCAGTGTTAATGCACGCCATATTTGTTCTGATCCATAAGCGCTACCACCTGGTGAACTTACTCTGAAAACCACAGCTTTTACACTTGAGTCATTAGTTACTTCGTTAATGGTTTCAACCAATTTTTCAGAATTGATTCCTTCGCTGTCGCCACTATCAATACCACCTACAGCGTATATTATGCCAACTTTGTCTTTTTCGAACTTCACATCTTCGGGTACGTTACACATATCATTGTGTTTCACTATTTTGAAGTCCTTCGTGTATTTTCCAATAATACTATCCACTTCGTCGGCAAATACAAGCGAATCTACTAGGTTGTATTGTTTTGATTTCTCGGTAGGTTGAAACATCATCATCTCGTCGGCATACAAGTTTAGATTTTCTGGTGAAATTTTGCGCGATTTTGAGATTTCGCCTACCATATTTTTCCAAATCGAACCTAAAAATATACTCACTTGTTCACGATTAGCATCGCTCATTTTGGTGTTAATATACGGTTCAACTGCCGATTTGTAAGTGCCTACCTTTACCACTTGCATTTCGATTCCTAATTTGTCCAAGGTGTTTTTGAAAAACATCAATTCGGCCGAAAGTCCTTTCAGTTCCACCATTCCTTGCGGATTAATCAGTATTTTGTCGGCCACAGTGGCTAGATAATAGTTTTTTTGCATGTAATTGTCGGCATAAGCTACAACAAATTTGCCGCTTTTTTTGAAGTCGACCAATGCGTCGCGTATTTCTTTGATGGATGCAAATCCACCCATAAGCATACCTCCTTTGAGGTAAATACCTTTAATGTTTTCGTTCTTTTTTGCTTTTTGGATATTGGCTAGCACATCGTCCAGACCAATCACTTTTTGTTCGTCTTGACCCAATGCTTCGGCAAATGCTCCCGAAAATGGATTTTCTTCTGAGCGATCAACCAGCGTTCCTTCTAAATCAAGCTGATATACAGAGTTTTCGCTCACTTCGGTTACTTTTTCCGATGAACTGCCAATAGCTCCTGCAATTCCAAAGAGGATAAACATGCTTAAGATAGAAGCTAAGAATACACCTACAATGGTAGCAAGTGTGAATTTAAGAAATTGCCTCATAATTTTGATTTTTAAAATTGTTTGTTTTTGTATTTTAAAATGAATTAGCCATGTTGTTTGTTCACGCAAATTCGATACAAAGAAAAACAATTATTTTTGAATAACAAAATAAATATATCGAAAAACGATAAATAACGATGGCATCTGGTTTGAATTACGTACGAGTAACATAATGAATCCTCCTTTAAATTTTAGTTAAACATTAAATTTTTTATTTTATTATTATGCTTTTGCAAAATAAATTCCAACACCAAAAACATATCATAATTGCTGATTATAAGCATGTTGGGCTGACATAAATTCAGTTTAACGGAAACTAAATTCAAAGGGAGGTTGAGAAAATTGGTGATAATCAACTATTTGTTTGAGTTTGTAAAATGAGATAAAAACTGCAAAAATGTCAGTAAATTAAAAATGATTTTATTCTGTTTGCCGAACAAAGAATTTATTACAAAAGCCCCGACTTCAATCAATGAAGTCGGGGCTTTGTATTTGATAGTTTCTTATCATATCTTCTATTGCTTTATTTAATATAACTCAGATAAAGCATAGATATAACTCATATAAAGCTAAGATAATACTCAGTTTAAAAGAAGAGTTATATCATAGTTATAAAACTATTTTTACTATCTTTGTGCTGTCTTTTTATTACAC
>CAIWIS010000420.1 GCA_903912795.1 uncultured Bacteroidales bacterium | reverse complement strand
CTTCCGACTCGCAACGAATATTTAAATTACATTGTGTCGATGAACATACACAATATAAAGTTTCAGAACCATTTACATTAAAAAATTTGATTTACAGTGGCAAACAGCTTAAAAATGAGGGTTTGCCCGTTCAACTCAAAAACAAATATTCGGCTGTAGTTTACAGTATTGAAAAAGTTGATTCATTATCAAAAATTGATTAAGAAAAATGTAGTTTTCGGCTTTTTGGTATTTTTTATTTCGTCGTCAGTTCACGAGCATAGATTTCATTACTATACTATATTTTTTACCAATAAATTAGGTGTTTATTATGAAACCGGTTGTAGTTATCATTTTTGTGCTGATTATCTTAAATTTACAAGCACAATTCACAATTAATACGTACACAGTAAATTCGGCAAACCCGTATGATATTTTGGTTGGACAAGGTCGAAACGATGGAGTAAACCGTATTTATTTAACTACCAAAGCCGGTAAAGTGCAAGAATGGACATGGAATGGGTCAAATGGCTGGAATATGCTTAATATTTCAACACCGACATCATTAGTTACCAATAAACTTATTTATATAACTTTGGGCGTTGTCCGCAACGATGGACAAAAACGATTGTATTTTGCTCAGTTTAATAGCAATACCAAAGTGTATGAGTCGAGTTTTGTGAATAATCAGTGGCAGACCATTGAGATTGGCACTGAAACAGGAAATGTGGGAAGTCTGATTATCGATGATTTGGTCGGTGATAATATCAAAAAACTATATGTGTCGGGTATAAGTGGCGTTTATGAGTACAAATGGAATGCAACTGCCGATAATTTCTCGCGAACTTTTTTGGGTAAAGGAGGCGACTATGGTTCTGAGGGTCCTTGTGTTATAGCCGATGTACGGGGTACTGGGTCGAAAAACATGTACTTATGTGGTTCTACACTTTCAGAGATGAAAAGAAATACTGTTGATTATATTGTCTCACCCATCTTGCAACCCGATGATTATACCGAAATGGTGGTTGCCGGAGCTGGCAGAAACGACTCAAAAAACAGACTTTTCCTTGCTAATTCAAGTGGAAGGTTTGAATATAGTTGGATGAACGACAGTTGGCAACGAACCGATCTGTCGAATTCCGGAAAAGGGCGTACCGCAATTAATATAGCTGCCATACACGCCGATGGAATTAAACGCATTTACATGAGTCAACCGGCTGGCAATTTGACTGAATACACTTGGAGTAATTCAGCACAGAGCTATTCGTCGCGTCAGGTTGTCGATGCTGTTTCGGGTGCTACTTCGTTAATCGCCTCTGGAAATGCACGTAACGATAATGTTATACGAATGTATGTGCCGGCATTTTCGAAAAATAAATTATACGAAATTACGTCAAACGCTCCTTTAAATACGCACTTGGTTACTTTAAAAGATGTGAATCAGATTATTAAACTAAACTCAACTTTAATTCAATCATCCTTAAGTTTTCAGCTCTTTGATAAAGCCTTGGTTTCAATTTATGATATCACAGGTAGATGCATGTATCGCAAAATGGTTAATGAGGGCAATCATCAAATAGAGTCAATGTGCTGGAGTTTTGGTGTTTACAATCTTAATATTCAACATTCACGAATGGCATTTACGTATAAAATCATAAAACAGTAGAATCCCCGCATTTTTATGCATATAAATAAATCGGATTAGTATAGTTCACTGATAATGGTTGAAGCAGTACAAAACCTGAGCAACAAATAACTAAAAAAAGGAAAAATCCCCGATGTTCATTCTTGATCTGGATTTGTAAATGAACGGGATTTTATTTACAGAACAATAATTTTTAATAGGAATGATTGATAATTCTGTTTTGAAACATGAATCATACTAAAAATTTAGGATGTAAGGTTTTTTCTTCAATTTAAAATAGATTAAAAATGGTTTATAAACTTTCAGTTAAAAAGCATTATGGAATTCTCAAATGTATCAACAGGTATTTTTCTTGGT
>CAIWIS010000419.1 GCA_903912795.1 uncultured Bacteroidales bacterium | reverse complement strand
TCTAATGATAATTGCCATGGCACCAATTAGTGCTCCATAAATCCATTTACCAGTTTCGGTACGTGCCGAAGTTACAGGATCAGTTGCCATAAATACGGCTCCAAAAGCAAAGCCACCAAATACCAAATGATTGTACCAAGGGAAATGTGCAGCAGCTGTATCGGGTCCCCACATATTAAATACTAACGCCATAAGTGCACCACCAGCAAATACCGAAAACATGGTTTTCCAACTTGCTATGCGTGTTACTAAAAGTAGTATTGCTCCAATTAAAATGGCTAATGCCGAAGTTTCACCAACTGAACCTGGAATTAACCCTAAAAATCCATCCATAAAACCAATAGGGTTACCTACAATATTTACGAGTTGAACTTCTTGTGTAGTTGCAGTAGCTACTTGTCCGAGAACTGTTGCACCCGAATAGCCATCAACAACAGTACCAGCTCCCATTCCGAATGTATCGGCAGTACGTACCCAAACTGCATCGCCCGACATAAAAGTAGGATATGCAAAGAAAAGGAATGCACGTGTTACTAGAGCTACGTTGAAAATATTCATTCCTGTACCACCAAAAACTTCTTTGGCAAAAACAACTGCAAAAGCGGTAGCAACACCAACCATCCAAAGTGGTGTGTCAATAGGTACAATTAATGGAATAAGCATACCCGAAACCAAGAATCCTTCCTGAATTTCGTGACCTTTAATTTGAGCTACAATAAATTCGATACCCAAACCAACACCATAAGCCACTACAATTAATGGCAATACAGCCAATAAACCATAAATAAAAGTTTGAATAAAGCTTGCATCTTGACCAATGGCTAAATAATGCTGGTATCCTGCATTATACATACCAAATAGCAATGCTGGAATTAATGCAATGATCACCATTACCATTGTGCGTTTGGAGTCAATTGCATCGTGTATATGAGTTCCATTTTTTGATGTGGTATTTGGAACGAATAAAAACGTTTCAAATCCATCAAAAACCGAATGGAATTTTTCAAGTTTACCGCCTTTTTGAAAGTTCGGTTTCACTTTGTCGACTAATTTTTTTAATGCATTCATATTTATAATCCCCTCGAGGGGTTTGGGGTTATTATTCTAATTCTTTTCTCATCATGTCCAGCGAATCGCGAACAATTTTCTGTAAGGGAAGTTTCGAAGTACAAACAAATTCGCAAAGTGCCACATCTTCAGGAGCAATTTCGTAAGCTCCAAGTGCTTCCATTTTGTCGATATTGCCTGCAATCATGGCTTTTATCAAAAATTCAGGATAAATATCCATTGGTAAAACTTTGTCATACTCTCCCGACATGATTATAGCTCTTTTTCCACCCATAATACGGGCGTCAAAGTCGAAGTTTTTCACTCCAAAAACCTTTTTCATAATACCTGTAAAGTAAGTTCCGCTTGTGCTAAACTTGTTAAAGCGTGGCATTGCCCAGCCAAACATTTCGTGCACATCATTACCTTCTTTAATTACAGTGAGTTGAGTTGCATAAGGATCGAGATAACTTTTACCGTTTACTTTTAAGCCTGTAAGCACATTTCCACTAATATAACGGTGTGTTACATTGCTAGTTACTTTGCCAACAATCAATTTATCGATTTGGCAACCTGTTATCGTTTCGTAATAAGCTGGTGAGTTTACTTCGGGGCCTGTCAAAGCAAATTTACGCTTCAGGTCAACTATACCTTTATTAAATAGTCGTCCAATAAAAAGTACATCGTGAGCATGTATTGTCCATACCACTTCACCTTTGTTTATTGGATTAATTTTATTTATCTGAATTCCAGTATTTCCAATTGGATGAGGACCTTGATAGTGATTAATTTCTACGTTTTTTAAACCCTCATATAATTTTGTTACGTTCCGAACGCCTAAATGAACTTTTCCGGTAGTGAGTTTTGCTAAAGCATCTAATCCTTTCTGAAAATCATCCATTTGTTTTGATAACACAAATTCACATGAAGGAGCAAGTGGCGCACTATCGAACGCGGATATAAAGATTGCTTTTGGGGCATCAGTAGGGTTTGCAATTACATCGTAAGGGCGTTGTTTGATGTACGGCCAAAGACCTGCAGCAAGTATAGCAGATTTTACGTCTTCAGTTTGCATTGCTTCCAACGAACTTGTTTTAAAGGTTTCGTAAACAATTTCTTTGTCGCGCTCAATGGTGATGCTTAGTATTTTACGACGTTCACCACGGTTCACTGCAAGCACTTTTCCACTAACAGGCGATACAAATTTCATGCTTTCGACTGCTTTGTTGTAAAAAACTGGTGTGCCAGCCTTTACCACATCGCCTTCCTTTACAAGAACCTTGGGAGTAATAGCATGGTAATGATCTGGTACAATAGCAATAACATCCGAAAGTATAAAAGAATGTAACACTTTATCGGCTGCACCACTTATTGCAATATCCAAACCACGTGTTGATTTAATCAGGTTTGCCATTTTATTGTTCTAAATAATTGATTTTTATGTAAATAGATAGTCACTTTTCATTATAAAATACCATGTATATATTCTGTATGAAAAGTCCGACAAAATTACTTAATTAATTTGAATCGACATAGTAATTAATGATTTTTTTCTTTATTTCTATTTCACTGATTCACTAGTACTTATGCAGCAATATAACATATT
>CAIWIS010000418.1 GCA_903912795.1 uncultured Bacteroidales bacterium | reverse complement strand
TAGTGATGCTATGTTTCTGAAATTAAATGAATTGCTAAATACACCTAATTTAAAGGAGGAATGGTTGAAAAGAAGAAACGTGATGTTAAATGATAAAATTGATGTAACAGCTTTTTATGTTTGGTTTATTGAAAATTATCCTGAAAGTAAATCTATAATGTCCGAAAACTCCGATTATCAATACAAATTCAAGTAAATTGCATAAATTGTAACGGCAGTTACAGTAACCGTAGTTACAATTCTAAATTATTTTATTATCTTTACGCTCAATATTATGATTAGCATTAAGTTAATCAGCGTAATGCAAAAAATTATGTTGAAATTCTACAACCGCGAAAAGGAAATTGAACAATTGAATCAAATTGAACAATTATCACAAACATCAGCACAAATGACTTTTGTGATTGGTCGCCGACGAATTGGGAAAACGGCCTTACTCAAAAAAGCATTTAACGAAAAGACCATGCTTTATTTTTTTGTGGAGAAAAAGAACGAAGCTTTGTTGTGTGAGGAATTTGTAACCGAAATTCGGAACAAACTGCAAGTCAATATTTATGGTGAACTACGAAATTTCAAAAGCATTTTTGGATTTTTGATGGATTTGTCGCAAACTCGTAACTTTACATTGATAATTGATGAGTTTCAGGAGTTTAAAAGTGTGAATGCATCTGTTTATAGCGAAATGCAAAATGTGTGGGATAGTGCAAAAGATGCAAGCAAACTAAATCTCGTGCTTTGTGGTTCGGTTTATTCAATGATGAAACAGATTTTTGAAAACTCAAAAGAACCTCTTTTTGGAAGAGCAACAGCCCGAATGCATGTAAAAGCATTTGATATTGCGACACTGAAAATGATTATTGGAGATTATAAACCCAATTTTACAAATGAAGATGTGTTAGCATTTTACTTATTAACAGGTGGTGTAGCAAAATATGTGGAACTATTGGCTCAAGCAAATGCATTTAGTTTGGAAAAAATTGTAGATGTAGTATTTGCAGAAAATTCGCTTTTTTTAGATGAGGGTAAAAATGTGTTGATTGATGAATTTGGTAAGGAGTATGGCAATTATTTTTCAATTTTATCATTAATCGCCAGCTCAAAAACATCTCGTTCGGAAGTAGAATCGATTTTGGGCATTAATATAGGTGGATATTTAGACAAGCTTGAGAATGATTATGGACTAATAGCCAAAGTGCGACCAATTTTGTCGAAACCAGCAAGTAAAAGTGTGAAATACAGACTCAATGACAATTTTTTAAATTTTTGGTTCCGTTTTGTTTTCAAATATCGTGGAGCAATTGAAACTGAAAATTTTGATTTCATGAAAGATATATTTATGCGCGATTATAAAACATACAGTGGAATAATACTGGAACGTTATTTTAGAGAAAAAATTTCGAAGGAAATGAATTTGTCGCAACTCGGTTCGTATTGGGAAACGGGAAATAAAAACGAAATTGATATTGTAGCCTTAAACGAATACGAAAAAACGGCACTTATTGCCGAGGTTAAACGAAATAAAGATAAAATAGATTTGAAGATTTTAAAAGAAAAATCGGTTCAACTAATTAATAATTTACCCGGATATATAATTAATTATCAAGGATTTTCGCTTGAGAATATGTAAGTATAAATTATTATAAAACAAAAGACATGGATTATTTATGGGATGTTTCAAATAAAATGACATATAATAATAGAACTGGAAAATATAAATTCAGAAAAGAATACAGTTTTATAATAAATAACGTAAAAGGAAACAAATTAAATATATTAGATATATGTGGTGGTTCTGGTAGATTTGCACTTCCATTAGCTGCAAATAATAATAATAAAGTTAGTGTTGTGGATATTAATAATGAGGCCATCGATATATTAAAACAACATAACAACAAAATTACTACATATTGTGTTGATTTTAATGAATTTGAAACTAAGTTAAAGTATGACTTAATTATTATGATTGAAGCAATTGGCTATTTTCAAAATAAAGATTTAGTAATAAAAAAAACAAATGATTTGTTAAATCCTAATGGCCTATTCATTTTCCAAATTACGAATCCGAAAAGC
>CAIWIS010000417.1 GCA_903912795.1 uncultured Bacteroidales bacterium | reverse complement strand
TTTTTTATCTAGTGTTGATAAGCGCCCCGATGTAGCAGTTTTGCCTTTATAGTTTTGTTTTTTTGCAGTGATAACCAGACATCTTTCGCCTGTCAATGGCTCTTTTCCCAGGCTAATGTTTTGCTTGCGATAGTATTGTAATTCGCGGTTTCCACCGCCTTTGCCATCTACGTTAATAGTCCAGTTTTTTTTGTTTAATGTTGCTTTATTAAAATTATCCTCCCACACAAGTTTGTAGTTTTGGGCTGATACCACAGCGCTGATAATTAGAAAACCGGCGAGTATAATTTTTTTAAACATAAATTCGTATTTTATTTGAGAATGTATATAAACAGGGCTGCAAATCACATGTTTACAGCCCTGTTTTAAGGAGCAATTATAATTTAATAAATTTGCGATTTACACTTTTACCATTAAGCAATTGAATAGTCATAAAGTAATTACCAGCATTTAAATTACTAACATCAATTGTTTTTTGAGTTGAATTTACAAGTACCGATTGAATGGTTTGTCCTACCAAATTGCTAATTACAACTTGATTTACATCCACATCCGATTTCAGATTTAATGTAGTTTTAACAGCCGATGGGAAAATTCTTACAGATTCGTTTTCGTAAACATTTTTAATAGCAGTTGCGCCTGTATGGAAATATAAATTATCCATGTAGAAAGTACCAAAGCTATTATTCGTTACAAAACCAACTTGTTTTACATCTGTTTTAGCCGACATTACAAATGAAGTCAAAGGTACATTTACGCTATTCCATTGGTTTGCAGTAAGCGTTCCTAACGAAACCCATCCTGCTGACTCCCCGTGTGCAGCTGTTACTAGTTTAAGTCCGATATCCATAGTGGAAGTTGGGAAAACATCCACATGAAGTTGAGACATCGAAGAAACATCTAAAAGAGTTCCCGCAAATGTAGGACTTCCGCAGTTTCCACCAGCTGTAGTAATCATTATTTTTCCAGCATTTCCAGAGGCAAATGTAGCATCGCCAAAATTCATATTCCACCAATTGTCAAATGCTGTAACTGTTACAGCAGGAGTGTAGGTGTCGCTGTAAATAGATTTTACATTTGCTGCAAGTGCAGTTGGAGTTGGGGCAGGGGCAGGTACCATCGCATTTTGAGTTACAACAATTGTTTTGGTTGTGCCACTTCCTGTTACTGTTACGTTAGCTGTTCTGCTTTCGTATGTAGGGTTAGCCTGAGCAGTAAGTGTTATGGTTGAGTTTCCGGTACCACTTGTGCTGCTTGGTGTTAACCATGTTTGGTTACTGGCAACAGTCCAACTGCTTCCGGTTGTTATATCAAACGTTTTTGTGCTGTTTGCAGGTTGGTTAACCGTTAACGTATTCGACGATACTGTAAGCGTTGGTGCCACGTCGGTCCAAAAATAGAGATTGTCTAAATAAACTGTTGTCCATTTTGCAGAACTTCCGGCTACACCAAGTGTATACCACTCGTTCGATTGAAATTTAAACTGAATTACATTAGCTAAATTAGCGCCGGTAAACTCAGTAAGCGGAATATTAAGCGATGTCCAAGTTCCATTCGTAGCAACTGTTTTTGTAATTGTTTTTTCAGCACCATTCCAAATAATAGTAATTGGTAAAGTAGCTGCATTAGCATCATTTGTCCAAACATCAATGTGTAGATATTTCATGCTCGAAACATCTTGAGTACTACCAAATTGATTACCTACATAATTCAGATTGGCATATTTAATCACATTATCAGTAGCTCCAATAGTAATTGCGTTGTAAGTAGTTGCTTGTCCCCATCCTGGGAAAAAATTGGTGCCTGCAACATTTGTATATGCATTACTAAAAATTGAGATAACCTGTGAAGCCGAAGTTGTTGGCGTTGTTGCCGAAGTTGCGGGTTGTGCAAAAGCACTTACAGAAAGTGCTGAAAATGCTACGGATAGCATTAGTTTAGTAATTTTCTTCATTTTTTTTAAATTTGTTTGTTAGTTAAAAACAAATTGCATTTGTAGGCTTTCTGTAAACCTACAAATGCAATTCGGATATTTATTTTTTAGTGAATTTTTGATTAACGATTTCTCCGTTTTTCATGGATAATGAAATGATATACTGACCATTGCTTACGTTGTTCAAGTCGATAACGCGTTCTACTGCATTCACGCTTATATTTTTAATTGTTTGACCAACTAAGTTTGTAATTTTAATGGCATTAATTTCGCTTTTTGCGCTTACAGTCAAAGAATTTTTCGCTGGGTTTGGATAACAACGAATTGAGTTCTCAGAGTTAGTTGAACCCAACGAAGTAGTTAAACCATTACTAAAAGAAATATTGTCGAAATAGTTTATAGTTGCTACTGTACGGGCAAGGAAGTCAGGAATAATTACCATAACATTAGCAGTACTTCCTACTTTAGAACTAAAATCAAATGTAAGTTCTTCCCATTGATTAATAAGAGTATTTGGAACTTTTATTTCCAAATCACCACCTGTGGTTTCTAGTTTTAAACCAAAATCGCTGATACGATCTTTGTAAACCATCACTTTAATAATTTTATTATCAGTCGATATGACATAAGGACGAGAGTTCGAATGTACTAATGCCCAAGGATTACCAGTTGCGGTTGCAGTAAATTTAGCCGCTTTGGCTGAGGTATTTATTCCTGTAGCTGATGGATTATTTACAAATTCAAGTGCTGGATTAGATGCATTTTCAGCAACAGTCCAAGTCCAATCTTGTCCTACAGTTTCGAAATTGATGGTACTAACAGCTGGAGCAGCTGGAGTAGTAAAACTAACTGTAGCAGAATTAGCAGAGACATTGCCTGAAGAATCTTTCGCTTTAATAACTAAATTATAAGAAGTCGAAGCTGTTAGTCCACTTACTGTTCCATTACCTGAAGCATCCGCTGTAAAAGCTTTATCTGTAATGCCATTTGTTGCATCATTTGCTACAAAACTAGTTACTGGTGAAGTTACATTGTCGGTTGCAGCAAGAAGAAGATTCACTGAATTAAAGGCAGGAGAACCTACCACCGTTGCAGTTCCCATAACAGGAGGTGTAGTATCAGCAGTTGGAGAAACAATTATAGAAACATCGTCAATATAGACAGCTGCTGTTGTATTGGCACCCATATTGGCCATATGGAAATTAAGCTGAGCATTAGTATTTGTAGATGTAGCATTAAAAACATAAGTATAGGTTGTCATAGTAGTCGTAAGGGCTACAGCGTTATTTCTGAATTGATCATTCCATATATTTGTATTTTGAATATTAACAGATATATTTCTGTTTAATGCTGCACGAGCTCTAAAAGAAAGAGTATACGAAGTACCCGATATAAACGACTTACCTGTTTGTTTCAACTCTGTGTCCCAAGGATTTCCTCCTGCATTTGCAGTGCTAAAATAAGCTTCTCCATTAGAGACTGTACCAGGTGAGGAAAATGTCCAACTTGCTATTCCATTTGCAAAATCACCATTCACAATTAGGTTTGTCGGTTGCGCCGTTGTTGTTGCAGCTACTACTATTGGAGTAGGAATACTATTGCCAGCAGCATCTTTTGCGACGATAGAGAAAGAATAAGCAGTTGATTGCATTAATCCTGTTACTATATGCGATTTTTCTACATTAGATGTACCAATAACATCAAAGCTTGTACTACCATAAGTTACTGTATAGGTTACTGCTCCTGAATTATCAGTTGCTTTTAAAAGTAACTCTACACTTGAACCAGTGACTGCACCTTTTGTCGCTGTAAAAGCTGTTGGCGCTTCGGTATCAGCTACCACGGGAGCACAAGTTGCTGCGAACGGAACTTGTAACGCATTTATTGCCCAGCGACCTGCCCAATTTGGATTACTCCACATAATATTCAAAGTAACATTGGTTCCAGGTGATGTAAAATTAACAATAACTGATCGTTGTGAAATTCCTGTTGTTGCGTCAGCTCCGTCTTCTACAGGTGCGGTTCCTCCCTCTACACGAAGGTAGTCAATGTCAGCACCAGCAGCTCTTTTAGCAACAGTTACTCTTATAGAGTTAGCACTAATATTTTCAATCGTTAGCGAAATGTGTGAATTTGCATCCCCAAAAGTTGGATTGTTTAGGTGACCCGAAGGCGTACTACAATAATTAGATGTTTGTGCGTAGGCTACACTTCCCCAAGCCAGCAT
>CAIWIS010000416.1 GCA_903912795.1 uncultured Bacteroidales bacterium | reverse complement strand
ATTTTCGCAATATCATTTTGATATAAAGAGTAATGTGCATTCAATCGGCCAACAGGACGTGCTTTGACACTATAATAGTACGGCGAATTTACATTTTTGAGCCATTTCACCAACAACACTTTCAGTTCTTGGGCTTTGGCCATTTCGGTTGTAGGCACAGGAGCCAATTTTAGAATGTTGACTAGTTCCAAACTATCCGTTTTCAGATTATAAAACCCATCAATAGCCGTATTTTTTGCTTCGGCAGTATGTGCAATCATCAACTTATGCGTTGCAGTACGCACCATAAATCCGGGAATTTTATCGTTATACCATTCCGAAACAGCAAAATAAGTTTCGGATTTGTTGTAGGTATCTTCAATAAACGGACGTAATGACTTACCATCCACTTTTGTTGCAGGCAAATTAAAATAATCTTCGATTGTTGGGCGCAGATCAATCAAATTTACAGGCACTGTAATGCGTTTTCCGGCAGCAATTTTTGAAGGATAACGAATGATTAGAGGTACACGAGCCGATTCGTCGTAGAAATTATTTTTCGAATTCATACCATGCGAACCCATCATTTCGCCATGATCGGCACAAAATACAATCATGGTTTTATCGGTCAATCCTGATTCGTCTAACTTTTTAAGGATTTCGCCCAATCTATCATCAATTTCTTTGACCATTTCGTAATAGCGAGCCACAAAAATCCGAAATGTTGAAGGATTTTGATAAGCTCCCATTTTAGCAATGCTATACGCAAAGTATGGTGAATTTAATTCACTGGCTCGATAATAGATTGAAGAGGCACTATTTACAAAATAATTGGTTGGAAATGGCAAACTTGCCGGACTCAATGAACCATAATAAGGTGCCGCCACCACAAATGGTGGATGTGGAGGTCCAAATGAGCAATGAATGCTGAAACGTTTGGATTTATTGCGTTCAATAGCCGCAACAGCATGTATGGCATCCATGGCACTCTCGGTATGTTTATCATCGATAAGTAGTTTGCCAAAATTCTGATAATCGACAGTGGTAGTGAGCGTTGGGTCAATAACTCGCGCATCCAATGCATCGGGCATGTAATTTAACTTGCCACCACCGCCAGTTAAAGCACCTGGTTGAGTTGGAGCAGTTGTTATTTTCAATTCCGCCTTCCACCAATTGGCAAAATTATCAGATAATCCCAAGCCTAATACAGGATGACTGGCCATTCCTGCACAAGTTATGGGACGGTTGGCATAAACGTAAGCCTTACTTTCGGGCGAATGCCATTTGCCGTAATACTCACAGGTATAGCCATTTGCAGCCAACACTTCGTCGTAAGTTTTTGTGTTATAAATTGGTTCTTTGCCTGTTAATATAGATGATGAGCCAGTTTCGTAAGCATAGGTATTTCCATAAATACCTGTATTACACAAGCTATTTCCGGTAAGCATACTTGCGCGCGAAGGCACACTCACCGGACTTTGAGCATAAGCGCGCGTAAAAATCACACCTTCGGCAGCCAAGCGATCCATGTTGGGAGTGGATATTATCTTATTGCCCATGCAGCTCAAAGCATCGAACCGCAACTGGTCTGAAATGATATAAATCAAATTAGGAGCATCGGCCGATGCTTTCTCTACAAAATTTCGGGCATTAGCACTGAGTGCTGTAATTCCTGAAAGTAGCAAAGGGAGTGATATGTGTTTATTTTTGAACATATTTTTATAAGATATTAGAGCAAAGAACAAAGAGCAAAGAACAAAGACAAAAGAACAAAGACAAAAGAACAAAGACAAAAGAACAAAGACAAAAGAACAAAGACAACGGAAACAAACCCAGTACAAAAAAGCTAACTCCCTCTCCTCAAGGAGAGGGTTGGGGTGAGGTATTACAACTACTTCCTAACCGGTATTGTTTTAGTAAACGGTATTTCTTCGCGCATCATTTTTGCACCTTGCCCAGCTAACCAAAGGTAATGATCGGAAGGTAAACCTTCGTTTCCAACAAATACACTTTCGCCAACTGGTGGATTATTTTCAATTTTAAAAATGGCTGTACCCTCATCTATTTCGTCGAACATGGCGTAATACAACATTCGGCAACCTAATTCAATCGAATTTGAAATCTGATCCCAATAGAATCTACCTCCATTTCGAGGGTTTTGGTTGCTTTTAGAGTCCGACTTCATATTGTACCAACTAAAACCAGGAAACACAACAGGCACATAATCCAAATTATTTTTTTTACACCAAACCAAATCCTGTGCTATTAACGAGTGAAATTCGGGATAGGTTTTTTGATTAAAACGATTCACCAACCATGGTTGTACAATATCCGCTTGCTTTATTATCTCATGGAGTTTCGGGTTTTTGTCCGAATCACTACCAAGTTCTCGCCACCGTGTAGGTACGCCTAACAGAATGGAACATCCACCATAAATGGGGTCGTTTTTAAAGAAATTCAGCAGTTTTTCGTATTCAGGATAGCCATATTTGCGACCATCGCCAAAACCAATACCCCAAATTGCCACCAAGGGTTTATCGCGATGGTAAAGATACTGATTTTTTTCACGACTTGTCAATTTTTGAACATCCACTAATTTTTTCCAATCGGCAATAACTAAATCCACTTCGTGCGGCTGCATTCCTGATAAATCGTACATGATACAAATAGCTCTATCGTTTGCAGTAGCTGCATTAATAGCATTTTCCAACACTACAGTAGTATGGTTCACTCCCACTGGTGTACGAATAGAAGCCACAAAACGCTGCATAAACACACCATCAATACCGTACTCTTTCATCCATTTGAAATGTAGGTCGGAAGTGCTTTTGTCGTAGGAGCTAAATGTATAAGCTGATTTCCCATTGGCAAATTTGAATGGTGTTTTGTATTTATCCTTATACTCAGTCATATCCGGCCACATATCGATGGTACACATGCCCGGTTCAAACTTGCCATTTTTGGTATAGTGATTCCAACCACGGCCTGCGCCATCCTCGGGTGCATTAAACCAACCCTGATAACCAGCCATTGCTAAGCCTTTGTACGACATAAATCGGCTAGTGGCTGCATGGTGATTTTTTGCTAACGAAAGTGGTCGAACGCCCTGACGGGTAGGTGTAATCATTTTAATGGTTCCATCCTCGTTGAAATACATATAATCCAGACAAGTTGTGCGTTGATAAGCTCCACCCGGGAAAACATCGTAATGGTAGGCTAAATAATATTGTCCATCCACATTAATTACCGACCCATGAGCAGTTTTCGAAATGGTAAAAGTTTCATTTCCTTGAAAGAAATCGCCTTTTGATTCGTAAGGCCCAAAAAGATCATCGGCCATCCAGTAACGCAACGATCTGGTTCCACCACCAGTTAAATATATTTTTCCATTGCGCTCAAACACAAATGGACCTTCGTGAAAACCTTTCATTGGAGGCAGTTCAACTTTCGATCCGGGTTCAATTTCGGTCATATTATCCTTGAGCGTAAATATTACAAGATAAAATGGAGTTGTCAGACTTTTGCGTTCCGAAATTATCAAATAGTTTTTTCCTTTATAAGCAAAAACAGTAGGGTCGTAAGCCTGTGCATACCCGTCGGGCATTTGGTAAATGCTTCTCGGGTTATTAAATGGTCCTGTTGGAGAATCACTTTCAGCCACTCCAATATGTGCACCTTCGGGGAAATAAAAATAGTAGCGACCATTTTTTTCGAAACAATCAGGTGCCCAAAACGGACCACCCCAAGGTGTTTGAGAATTTTTCAATACCACACCGTGATCTTTCCATTTCACCAAATCGTCAGACGAAAATACGTGGTAATCTTCCATGTCCCACTTGCCTGCAACATCTTTATCATGCGATCCGTAAATATAGAATTTACCATCGCTCCATCGACGAATGGTTGGATCGGCAGTAAAAGGATGACGGATTACAGGGTTTTGCGCCATTGCAGCACAGACAAAAAACAGTGCAATTACGAGAAAATTTGAGTGTTTCATATTATTTATTTTTAGTACATGACAAAAATTATATAGCGATATAATCATTTGATTATCAATAAAATAAGTGCCATTTTATTTGGCAAAGACCTTGAAATTCTGTATCTTTATAGCTGACTACCAATCGGTTATAATGAAAACAAAAGAATACAATAAAATTAAAAACGAATATAAATTTTACCAGTGTTTGAAATTTTAGCTGTAATTATGTTGTTTTCATAATTCCATGATGAGACATTAGTAACTTCGTCAGGTCGTTTATAGCTAAAAATCTCAATCTGTGAATCTTTTGAAATTTTTCCTATTTCAACCTTTAAATTTGAATTACCTCTGCTTATCGGATAGAGTCTTATTTCTTCGGATTTTCTAATTCTATGTATATAAGGTTCTTTAGTTTTAAATAGAGGGACAATAATAATTTCCATTTTGTCGGATAGCCGGTTCCTCATTTTTTTTATTTCCAAGTACTTTCCACAATCTTTAACAGCTGCATTGCGTACTTGCCAATCAAGATTAGAATGTCTAGTTATGAATGTGAATCGTTGCATTCCTTCAGATGAAGTTTCAACAACATCTCTTTCATTAAACTCAGAATCAGGAGATAATTTTATAATTTCATTTCTTGTTATCTCTCCATTATAAAGACATTTTTCATTATTAACCAACAATCCTGGATTCTTGGTATTCCCATCGGCATCTGCGATGGAAAACATTATTGACCTTATATCGACATCAACTTTCTTCATCCCCGAAAAGCTTGCTATAACTGCAATGTTCACAAGTTCATCTGAATACGGGTTTGAATATATGGTATCAAAATCATGAAGTGGTGGTACATTCAGTGTAACTTCATGTTTTTGCTCTCCACTTATTAATATTATCTTTCCCGATTGAACCATATGCAGAATCTTTCCATTGCTATTGTGTACGATTAGTCGTAGCCATAATGCAGGTCCAAACCCATTAGTAATTGGAATCTGTGGGGTTTTAAAATCAATTGCAATTTTATAATCTGTATCTACAGGGCATCTGTAATAGCTATAAAGATTGAAATTTTCGCAAGGAAGAGTTACTGTATTAAACCAGTCATCACTGGCTTTAAGCCGAATTCCAGGATTGGTATATTCAAAACCCCTATTTTCATGATTGATTTTTGCAGCTATCAAAATTTTTGCCAAACCATGCCATGCAGGACGCTCGACATATTTTTCAAAAAATGGGTCTTCATTAATTATAGCATCTTGACAGCCTGTAATAAATATCTCTCTTTTTTGCTTCAATCCTGCATGATGGTTATAAACAGAAAATCGTTCTTTATTTTTAGCTCCACCTACTCCGTAGCTATATGAGTAAGGAGCTGAGTTGTTTATAGTTGTTTGTATATTAAGTTTTTTTGTCATGTTGCTTGAGATATCTTCCAGAAAAATGTCTTTTTCTGCCGAATAGCACTTAACGAGTAATCCATCTTTTGAAATTTCGAAGTAAATCCCCCCAATGCCATGTAATCCCTTGCTAGGATCAAAACCGCCTATCCGCCCATTTGAAACAAAAAGCATATTTTGTTTCTCAAGAATTTCAAAATTGTGATTATGACCATGCATCCATGAGATAACATTTGGATATTCCCTAAAAATTTCCAACATTTTTTCACTATCCATCAATCCACGATATCCTGGTTCATTACCTGATGTTGTTCCAATGATATTATTATGGGACAATAAAATAGTAGTTCTATTTTTATTTAATCTCAGGTCGAGATCAAGCCATGCATACTCTTCCTCCGTAATGTGAACAGTTTTTATTAGTTCTGGAAATGAAATAAAATGAATACCCTTTATATCAAAACTATAGTATGGGCGGCAGCTTGTACTTCCCATGATATTACTGCGAATTTCAGGGTCGTCATCTTCATTTGAATATATTTCATGGTTTCCAACAACATAATAAAAAGGAACTTGTCCACAGCCACCCTGTATAATATCGCTCCAGTTTTTTCTAGCCAAATAAGGATTACTATTGTCATGATGATCGTTGTGATGTGCATCACCTGTATCAAGAAAAACATCCAGATCAGGAAATCTTGTCATTATTCTTTTCATCATCTCTCTTTGGAAATCGGGTTCCGGTTGCATTCCATTTGTCCATCCAAAATGAGCATCGGAGACAATAAATCCTTTCAGTTTAGCATTGCGATTACTTTCCATTGATAAGTCTTGCTCATTGCTTGAAAATAATAAATTTGGAGAAATTGCAGTACCTAAGAATACTGTTAATCCATTTTTTAGAAATTTACGCCTTTCCATTCTGTATTATATATTATATTCTTATAGGTATTCCAATTTAAGTAATTCAAAATACTTATTGATATGTTCTTTTTTTTTATATTTTTGCCCTTAACCCCCTCCCGATGCATCGAGATAAATTGCGGGGGAATAAGAAATTAGAAATTGAGAAATTAAGTTATTTATGCATTGATATATTGTCTCATTCTTGGCTGCGCTAAGCTGCAAAGCCGAAAGGGTACATTAGCCTGTTATCAAATTATTTTCCCCATTCCTTATTCGGTGTATTTGTCAATACCAACTCCAGTGTTCCTCCAGCCATTAATTGTTGGTGGGTAAAGAACGGCGAGTTGATTTCTTGGCTGTTGAAAAAAGCTTTTTGAATGTATTTATTTTCAGCATTGGCGCCTTTGGCAATAACCGTAAAGGTTTTATTATTTGGCAATTTAATGCTTGATTTTTCAAATATAGGACTTACGATGCTATAAACAGGCAATCCAGGAGTAACAGGATAAAAACCTAAGGACGAAAACACCACAAAAGCCGACATGCCACCACCATCTTCGTCGCCCGGAATTCCAAAGATATTGTCCTTGAACCATACATCGAGCAGGAATCGAATGCGTTTCTGAGCTTTCCATGGAGCGCCCACATAATTGTACAAGTATGGAATGTGGAATGAAGGTTCGTTCCCCATCGAAAACTGTCCTACGAGGCCAGTAGAATTGGAACCATCTACATAAAAATCGTTTCTTTTTACGTCCAATGGTTCTCTGAAAAATTGATCCAATCGCTTTTCAGTGGCTTTTTTACCACCTAAAAGCGAAGTCAAACCTTCAATATCGTGTTGCACTTGCCATGCATACGTCCAACCATTGTTCTCATCGTAATACTCACGAAAACCTCTGCCTCCATCCAATTTAGGGTTAATCATTATCCATTCCCCATTTATGTCTTTAGGCATAAAAAGGCGCATATCAGGGTGCCACAATTTTTTATAATTTTGACCAATTTCGGTAAATTTCTTATAGTCTTCGGTTTTGTTTAAGTCTTTTGCCAGCTGCGCCAATGCCCAAGCATCGTAACTCATTCCCAAACTTACCGCTACTGGTTGGCGTTTTTCAAATCCATCAACAAGAGGTTCTGTTTCTTTTTCACCGGGGCGTAGCGCAGGAAAAAAGCCATTGGCGTAATAAAAATCGTCCAAACCAACTTTAGGAGCTCCTTGTCGCCAAGGAATTAGCGTACCTTCGGTGAGATTCTTTTTTATCCCTTCGTAAGCCTTTTGAACATCAAAGCCTTTAATTCCTTTGCGATGCGCATCAATAAAAATGGCCGACGAATGATAACCATTCATACACAAGTGATTACCTAATATCTCTGGAAAAGTGGGCATCCAGCCGCTTTGCTCGTACATTGTCACATACGAATTTAGCACATCGCTTTGCATGTCCGGATTTAAAATGGTATTGAGCGGATGTTTTGCCAAATAAGTGTCCCAAATCCAATCATCTACAAAAAACGGACGATCGCTTTTGTGTACTTTGCCATCGTAGCCACTAAAATATTGTCCATACTCGTTGATGTCAATCATGCGTTCATAAGTGCGATATAGTGCCGTGTAAAACGAACGCTTTTGAGCAACAGTGCCACCTTTCACCTGAATCTGATTGATTACTTTATCCCATGCGGTTTTGCCTTTGTCCACTGTTTTTTCGAAATTTTGGTTCACAATTTCGTTTGTGAAATTAATTTTGGCTTGCTCGGCACTGATATACGAAATAGCATATTTCAACACAATGGATTTGGCTGCATTTTCCGTCAACACTATGGTCATTTTAGCTTTATCGGTTGTAATTTGAAGGTTTTGAATTGCTTTTCCTTCGGTATCAGTTATTTCGCCATAACAATAAGCTGTCATGGTGCTGGTGGTTGGCGTAATGCCTTTTTTAGTATAACTGTATTTTTCTTCTACAGCAAACGCATTGCTTCCAACAGCTATTGCTTTCATGTTTTCGGTACCCGAAATTAAGATATTTTTTTTATCCGAAACCGGAAAATCTACTTTGTAAACAGCACATTTTGACGCAGGTGCGAAGCTTACTGTAATTTTATCGTCGACCAAATAAGTGGAATAATGCCATGGACGCACAATTTCACGGTCATGGTCAATGGTCATTTTTTCGGTCCAAGTTTGTTTGTTAATTTCGCCCAACGAAACCTTCATGCGCAAAATACCCGCCTCGCGATGCGACATCACTTGTAGTGGCCAAGCCGTAACCTGGTCGGCAATATAATCGGTTTTAATTGGAAACATGCGGAGCATTTGGTTGGGCAAACTAAAGGTTGGATAGGTTGGTACCAAAAACATAGATACATTTCCAATTTTGGGGTCAATGTATTGTGTGAAGTCGGATTGCGCAGTAGTAGTTGAGAAAATTGAAGCAATGAGAATTGTAGCAAATATTAGCTTTGAAAACTTTATCATAGGAGTTAATTTAATACTGAAAAATTTCATTACAATTATTTAAAGTTCAAAGATAGGTTTGCAGGCTTAATAAATAATTAAAAAAAGATTAATTGGAAGAAATATGAAAATTTAAATATCAAGAGATGGATATAAACATAACAAAAGTCCGCAAATTAAAATTCACGGACTCTTTTATTTGGAAATTCAACATTTAGCAAATCAGAATGAAACAGTTACTCTGATCGAATTAAAAATTGTTTATTTAACTGATACTGTCACTTTACTTTTTACGTTAGCAGAAGATGCAGCATTACATAAAACAAACTCACCCGATTCTACATCCCATGTTTGGGTTTTGTCGTTGTAGAACGCAAAATCTTGAACGTTTATTTCTATTTCTACAGTTTGTGTTTCGCCTGCTTTTAAATTTACTTTCCTGAAAGCTTTCAATTCTTTAACAGGACGTAGAACAGATGCTTTTGGTTGCGAAACGTAAATTTGAGCTATTTCGGAACCATCTGTTTTTCCGGTGTTTTTGATAGCAAACGACAGTTTCACGATGTCGGTTTTTGCATATTCTTTTTTATCGACAGCAATTTTTCCGTATTCAAAAGTTGTATAGCTTAATCCATGGCCAAAAGCAAACTGAGGCACAATCTTTTTTGTGTCAAACCAGCGGTATCCTACTAAAATGTCCTCTTTGTATTCCTGTTTTTTACTATTGCCAGGGTACGACATTTGTCCGAACGAATGCGCTGCGTTATCTTCCAGTTTCTTTGGGAATGAAAATGGCAATTTGCCTGAAGGATTTACCTCTCCTGAAATAATATTGGCTATGGCATTACCGGCCTCGGAACCCAAATACCATGCTTGTAACAAAGCCGGAATCTGCGACAACCAGGGCATTTCAACTGCATTTCCACTACAAAGAATTACCGTAAGGTTTTTGTTCGTGGCCAAGAGTGAGCTTATCACCTTATCCTGATTGTACGGAAGTGCCATTGATTGACGGTCGTCGCCTTCGCTGTCCTGAAACCAGTTTTTATTTAAACCGCCTACAAAAATTACAGCATCGGCATTACGTGCAGTTTCTACGGCTGATGCGAGCAATGAATCAGCTATCAGTTTACTTTCCGGTTTTTTGTCATCTAAATCAGAACTATACCCTTTTGAAAACTGAATAACATCTTTTCCGTATTTGGCTTCTAAGCCTTTCAGTGGTGTAACCTCGTAAGCCACTTTGAGTGACGATGAACCACCACCAATGACTAAACTTTTTATGGCATTATCGCCAATAACGGCAATGCGTTTGTATTTACCAACTGGTATTGGTAATGTTTGTTTGTCGTTTTTGAGCAATACAATTCCCTGTTCCGCAATTTTACGGGCAGCTTCGGAATGTTCGGGGCTCACAAATTTTCCAAACGGACGATTGGCAGCCATAGTGGTGCGGAAAATTAATCGCAACAAACGACGCACTTTATCGTCAAGCTCTTTGGTTGTAAATTTACCTGATTTAATACCTTGTAAATACGGATTGGCTAAATAGTAAGATGAATAAGGCGAAGTTCCTTTGGTAGTAAGACCATTGGTCCATGTTCCCATTTCTAAATCCAGTCCGTTGTAAACCGACTGTTCGGTATTGTGCACGCCTCCCCAATCGCTGATAACTGCGCCATCGAATTTCCAATCGGTTTTCAGAATTTTATTCAACAACAAATCGTTGTGGCAACAGTGCTGACCTCTGAATTGGTTGTAGGCACCCATTATCGACCAGGCTTTTCCTTCCTTAACTGCGGCTTTAAATGCTGGGAGATAAATTTCGTACAAAGCGCGGTCGCTCACTTCCACATTAATCGACATACGTTCTTTTTCCTGATTGTTGAGCGCAAAATGTTTTACACATGCTGCTACACCATTTTTCTGAACTGCCTGAATATACGGAACAGCCATGCGAGAAGACAAATAAGGGTCTTCGCCCATGTATTCAAAATTTCGTCCGTTGAGCGGTGTACGATAAATGTTTACACCGGGGCCAAGCAACACTCCTTTGCCACGGTAGCGAGCTTCTTCTCCTATAGATTTACCGTATAAAGCTGAAATTTCAGGATTAAAACTGGCAGCCAAACAAGTTAATGCCGGAAATGCTGTACATGAGTCGTTGGTCCATTTGGCACCATCCCATTCGTCCCAAAAAACCTCTTCGCGAATACCGTGAGGTCCATCGGTCATCCAAATTTCAGGAATGCCTAAGCGGGGGACACCCGGAGAGCTAAATTTTGATTGAGCATGGCACATGTTCACTTTTTCTTCTACCGTCATTAATGATATGGCATTCTCAATGCGCTTATCAATGGGTTGATGCACGTCGAGATATAAAGCTTGTTGAGCAAATAATGTGTTAAACGTCATGACATAAGTAGAAATGACCATACATAAAAATTTTAGATTCATCTGATATTTATTTTAATTGTTATAATATTGGGGGCGATTTGAATTAATAATTCTTTTAATTTGTGATTATTAAAATGTCTGCTACATTATCTCTATTTAATTTATTTTTTTTATTCATGTGAAATGGTTAACTGTTTCCGTACATATTGACAATCAAAAACGATTTAGATCTTAATTACTTTTTTAAAAAAAACACCATTGTTCGTTAGTACTTTAAAAAAATAGATACCTGAATCATTGTCCAACATGTCAATCTTAGCATAATTATTTTCAAAACTGCTTGCTACAAAAATTGATGTCCCTTTTATATCATAAAGTGCAACTTGTTGGATTGTTCCATTGTTTACAAAGAGAGTTACATTTTTTTTACTAGGATTTGGAAAAACATCGAGAGTATTACTTTTTAAATATGTAATGGGTAATGATGTGGCTGCGATCGAATGCGTTATTTCAATCCAGTTAATGTTAAAACGTTCATTCAAGGATACAAAACGTATAACATGAGGACCTTTAGTGAGTTCTAAAGTAGTATTAGTTGTAGCATAAGTTTGCCAACTACCTGTAATTGGAAAAACAACTTGCTTCAGGTTAACACCATCTACCCATATTTGTAATTTACCCTCTGTGTAGAGTGAAGCGGATCTGAAATTAAATACATATTTAAGAGTATTAGGCGCTATCACCTTATATTCAATCCAATCATTTAGGTCAAAATATCCCACGTTTTGGCCACCTCCAAAGTCTGTACACGTTTCTAATTGGATACCCGACATAGCTTGATAACACTCGGCTTCAATTTGTGCAGGAAGAGTATAAGAATCAACTTCACAAGAACTTACCGGGTCAATCAGATTTCCAAAGGCTTGAATTTCGTAGAAGGAGTTACCCCATGTTGTGCCTCTGGTAACACACATAATGCGAATGTATCTGCATGTTGCTACAATATTGTGTGTTTTATTTCCGCCGGTGCTTCCTGTAACAGTTACAATATTAGTCCAAATATCAGATAAATATGCTGCCTGATCGGCAGCAATATCAATGCGATAGCTGCTGGCAAAGGCAGCTTCCCAATAGATTTTTATTTTGTTGATATCGTATGAGTCTTGTAAATCAACAATTAAATATTCACCATTCTTTGCAAGCGACGACCAACGTGTTCCAAAACTACCATCTACTGCATTACTTCCAATATAATTCCCTTCGGTTGACGAAACCACTACCGGCTTATTTAAACATAAGTTATTCGATGGATTATTGGCATTTACAGACACTTTATAGTCAAACGAATAACTATTGTTAGTTTCAGTGGCTTCCGAAATAATGTTTTGAGAATCAACAGTAGCTGTGGCAACAAATGTACCCAATGAACTTATCCAGGAATTTGTGGAAAGAGTTACCAACTTCATTCCCCCGGCAGGTATAGATTCAGAAGTAGAACCGGTTACTGTATTACCATCAATTGTAAGAGTTAAGCTATTAGCCACACCAGCAGTTGTTGCTGCATCACCCTTATTTACAACTGTGGCATAAAAATTAACTTTTTGACCTGCAATCGGATAGCGTGGATAGCTAACAACATTGGTAATTACAAGATCGGGTATACCAATCATTGCTGAAGGATTTAATGTAACCGACAGTGGCAGATTATCCGATGACGGACCAACTTTTGCAGTAAAAGTACCAGCTTCAATTGAATATTTGTGAGTGCTTGAATTCCAGTACTGAAAATCTTCAGCGAGTAATTCGAAAGCAACTGTTTTTGTTTCACCAGGTAAAATCAACACACGTTCAAAACCTTTTAATTGTTTTTTAGGCATCCAGACCGATGCGTTATCATCGGTTAAGTATAATTGAGGAACATCTTCGCCTCCAACAGATCCTGTGTTGGTAATATCTACTCTGACGATTATTGGTGAAGTGCCTGTTGCAACGATATTTGAATAGGTAAATGTAGTATAACTTAATCCAAACCCAAAAGTAAATTCAGGCGTTTGATTTATTTGATCGTTGTAACGATAACCACACAAAAAATCATCGTTAAAATCATCGTTGGTTGTTTGTATTTGTGCATCGTTTTTAGGCATTGTAACTGGCAATCTACCTGCGGGATTATAATCCCCAAACAACACATCGGCTAAAGCATTGCCTCCTTCCTGGCCAGGATAAAAGGCATAAATTAAGCCCTTTATATTGTTAACAAACGGATTTACAGCACAAACACCTCCACTATTTAGCACTACAATAATATTGGGATTAATTGCAGCTAATTCGTTGATAAGTGAAACCTGAACTGAAGGCAACGTAACTGTTCCATTTTTTCTGTCGCCACCAGTACCATATCCTTCGCCCTCCATTGTGTCATCTAAACCACCCACAAAAACTACCACATCGGCTGTTGCAGCTTTTGCTTTTGCATTTGCAAAATCTATTGTAGTAACCTCACTAATTGGGCAGCCCAATGTATAATCGACTTTTGACGCACCGATTTTATCTTCAATACCTTGTTTGGGTGAAACCGTATATGTAGCATTTACCCAAGCAGAACCAAAACCATCCAACTGAGCTTTGTTAGCACTGGGTCCAACAAGTAAAATCTTATTAAGCGTTGTTTTTTTAAGTGGTAAAATATTATCTTTATTTTTCAATAAAATCATTGCTTTTTGCCCAGCTTCTTTGCACACTGCAATGTGTTCGGAATTACCTACTAAATCGTTTGAACCCACAGGTCTATTAGTCTCCAACATCCCTGAAATAAGTTTTGTGCGGATAACATTCTTGGCCGATTTCGTAATTGTAGCTTCTGAAACTGCTCCTGAGTTGTAAAGATTCTGCAAATCGTTTTTAAAATTATCAGAACCCATGCAAACGTCGTTCCCTGCTTCAATTGCTTTTTCGGAATTCCAAATTCCACCCCAATCAGACATTACAAAATATGAGAAGCCCCAACGCTCTCGTAAAATAGTAGTAAGTGAATTATAACTTTCTGCCGATTTTTCACCGTTTATTAAGTTATAGGCACTCATTAACGCCATGTTGCCACCATCTTGAACTGCTTTTTTAAAATTCAATCCATAATGTTCCATTAAATTACGCTCCGAAACCAACGCATTTAAATTATGTCGATAATCCTCTTTGTTCTGACAATTATAATGTTTTATGGTAGCAATAACAGGACTCTTTTGAATACCTTTAATTACTTCTGTTCCAATTTCACCAGCTAAATAAGGATCTTCGCCACCTGTTTCGCCACTTCGACCATTACGCGGATCGCGACAAAGATCGATACATGGACCTAACTGCACATCCTTATTCCAACCCCAAAACTCTTCACCCATAGCTTTTCCTACACGAAATGCCAAATGTCGATCAAATGTCGATGCAATGGCAATACCGACTGGGAAAGAAACCGATACATCAAACCGATTGCCATGTGGTCCATCATTCATGATAAAACCAGGTATTCCGATAGTGGAATTAGTTGGCGTAGTCATGAACCCATTGTTTATGAGTTGCTGAATTTTATCGCTAACAGACATCAAATTGACAATACTATCAACTTTACTTTCGAGCGTTTGTTGTGCCATTAATTGAAAAACAACAAGCAACAACATAATTGCACTAACAAGGTTCTTTATCATTTTTATATTTGCGAATAATTACAAGAATGTCAGTATCAGTTGTGAAAACCTTTTAATTCTAAGCAACACTGTGTAACAATTTGCTACACAGCGTTATGTAAGCTAAATTTTAATGAGAGTTTTGATATAATAAGCATGTAAAGGACAAATACAGCTCATTTACGAGCCATAAAACGAATAGATTTAATGGTAGTGCAAGATTGATCTCGCACTACCATTTGTAAACCTTAAAAAACTATTTAACTGCTATTTTGGCTGATTTACCATCAATTATCAGAATATATAACCCTGCTTTTAAAGGTATAGAAGTGAATTTACCAATAAGGTTTGCAGACTGAATGATACGTCCGGACACATCAAACAATTCTACTTTACTTTGAACGCCATCAATGTGAATGTTGTGATTAGTTGTTTTAATAGTGTATTTGCTTAAATCAACATTTTTCAGAGCATTTGGCAATACCGAAATAAGATTTGCAGATGTTAAAACATCGTTTGAGCCGCTATTACTTGCAGTAAGTTTAACAGTGAAAGTACCACCAGTTGTATACGTATGTTTTGGATCCTGTTCGGTACTTGTTCCACCATCGCCAAAATCCCAACTCCATGAAGTCGCATTGGTCGATAAATCGTAGAATTGAACTGTAAGTGGAGCTGTTCCCGAAACTGTTTCGGCATAGAAATCGGCTTTTACAGGTAACGATTCTTTTAAAGTAAGTTCGTCGAGCAAAATTTCTCTTGCACCCGAAGCGTTCGAACCCATTTTAAGTACGAAGAAGTATTTACCATCTACAGTAGGTTTAAACGGCGCAACTGTTGCTTTTTTGCTGATTTGCACATCAGTCAACGATTGAAGTCCGTTCCAGGTATCCATGCCGAATATTTTTGTTCCCTGAGTAGGCGTGTAGTCAACACCATCTGTTGGGATTACTGTACCAATAAACCCTTCACACCAATAGTTTGCAACACCTTTAATATCTTTGAAAAGACCATCGAACTTATAAGTATAGCCAGCTTTTAGCGTTATTTCCTGATAAATAGCAGTATTAAAACCAACTCCAGTAGTTTGAATGCGAAGATTACCACCTACACCACCTGTTGGAGTTGCTCCTTTATAATTCCATTCAAATGTTGATACATCGGCAGGGTTACATTTATTTGTCGACCAGAAATTACCACTTTCCATATTTCCACCATATAGCAGTTCACCTGGAGGTAAAGTTGGCTTTGCATTAACTTTTACAAAGTCGGTTTTTGTAAGAATAGAATCACCTTTTTCGTTGGTAGCAGTAAGTTTAACTGTATATGTTCCAACTGTTGTATAAGTGTGTTCAGGATTTTCGAGTGTGCTTATAGCTGTACCATCACCAAAATCCCATTTGTATGAGTTTGCAAATTTTGTTGTGTTCACAAAAACAGTTTTCAACGCAGGGAAACCTACAGCATTGTTAGCCGCAAAGCTTACGGCCGGTTTTGTGCGCTTAGGAGTCAACGAAAGTTCGTCGATAGCAATTTTATAGCCCGGACCATCCCATGTACCCATTTTCAATACAAAATAATAGTCGCCGGTTGTTTCGGGAATATAACTGGAATATGTACCGCCATGAATTTTAAACGTGCCGTTTAAGCCGGCATAAGCACTACCTGCATTCCATGCATCGAATTTAGCTATCATTTTACCTTCGGTGGCACCATAGTCGGCACCATTGCCAGCAGGCTGCGCTCCAATATATACTTCTGTCCAGAAGTTTTTCAGATTT